>NZ_RAWD01000276.1:0-13070 GCF_003612065.1 Corallococcus sp. CA047B | reverse complement strand
GGCAGGGCGAAGGGAGGAGGGATGTCCCGCGGAGAAGTCCTCGTAGAGGGTCCGTAGCTCACGCAGGAGGACGGCCATGGACACGCCGTCCGAGACGATGTGGTGGAGGGTGAGCAGGAGCAGGTGGTCATCGTCACGGAAGCGAAGCAGGGTGCCCTGGATCAGCGGACCCGTGGACAGCGCCAGCGGCCGTTCAAGTTCCTCTCGCGTCCGCCGGGCCGTCTCCGCTGCCTGTTCGTCGGCGGGCAGGTGGCTGACCACCACCTTCGTGAGGATGAAGGGATGCACCGGGAGCAGCCGCGTGACGAAGCCGGCTTCGGTGGCTGCGAAGATGGTCCGGAGGGATCCGTGTCGGCGGGTCAGCTCGGTGAAGCAGCGCTCCAGCACCGAGACGTCGAGCGGTGAGGTGATGCGGTAGGCGCCGGGAATCCGGAACGCGGTGGTTCCTGGATGGAGCTGCTCCACGAACAGGATTCGCTCCTGCGCGAACGAGAGCGGTGGGTCGCCCTCGTGAGAGAAGGGAACGAGCGGGGGTCCGTCCTCAGAGGACTCGCTGCGTCTCGCGGCTTCGACGGCCTCCGCCATGAGGGCGAGGGTCGGCGTGTCGAAAATCTGCGGGATGGGCATTCGCAAGCGGAACGTCTCGTTCACGCGCGAGATGAGCTGGGTGCCAAGGAGGGAATGGCCGCCCAGGTGGAAGAAGTCGTCGTGCAGACCGACGCGATCGACCTCCAGGACCGAGGCCCAGATCCGGGCGAGCGCGACCTCGGTGGGAGTGGAGGGCGCGTCACCCCGAGCGGACTCGGGAGCGGAAAAGGCGCGATCCGACGGCATCTGAGATTCCTTTCAACGGGGGCTCGCTTCCTGCCAGGATAGCAGAGACATCGAACCGGCTTGAATGGAATTGTCGCGTCGCTGTTCACATAGAACAGACAGATACAGGAACACTCGGGCCTCGAGGAGATCAAGCCTCGGCGATTGCGTTAAACAAGCCCCGGGTTAACAATGCACGATCCTAGAAAAGTTGGAGGTTGTCCGCCTGAGTAGAATTGCCGTTCTTAGCTAGCCATATTTTCGACCTTACTCCGGCCCTGTTGTCAGTCTCAAGGCGAATAATTGTCAAGCCTAGCAGCTGATTCTGTTCGGAAGACAGTTGGCTTGAGTTCTTGATTTTCAAGAGCCAGAAAGCAGCTTGGCCAACTAGTTGTGCTCGAGGGCTAAGGGATGCATCCAGAAGTGCGCTTATGCATTGCTCGATCTCTGTTAATGTCGAAGCAGACGGCTTCCGGAGAATGCTCTGTGCAAGCAAGCCGATGCTCTCATGGGCAATGGCCGCATTTCCTCCACGAGCTAACAGGCGGGAAAAGTATATCCACTCAACAGGCATTGTTTCGCTTTGCTGGTGGGCTAGGTACGCTTTTGCTGCCTCAAAGGCCCATCCGCGAATCGTCCCATCATCTGAGACTGAGGGGTTTGTCATTGCGTCGCTGATTTTTCTGGAAAGAAGCTGCTTTATGTGGGGACTTAGGTTTGATCTTGTTTGCGCAATCTGGGGCATCGCATAGAACGAAGTGTCGAGAATTCGGATGATGATTTTCTCAACTTCTTCGACTGAATCAGGCGTGGCTGTTTCAATAAAGCGTCGACCTACCAATGCAACTGCATCGGCCCGAACCATCCGGACCGCATCTTCCGGATCTGCTGAATCCATTGCGCTGAGCGAGTCGGAGAGCTTGCTGAGGATAAATTTCCGCTCCTGCAGATCGAACAAGTCAAATGTATTGCCGATGGCATAGAGTGCGTCTGTTGTTTCCCAATCTGATTCGGGTTTGCTCAGGATTGTTAGGGCTCGAATGGCGTGTGCACGTAAGGCTTCCGGCTTGATCGCCCCAGGCAGAGAGAGCCACGTGACTTTAACATGCAAGTCAAAAAGGGAGTCGGTCGAACTATCTCTGCCGAGGATGTCGGCCATGATCGCCGTTGATTTTTTAAGACTAGGTGGTTTCGCCGAAAACTCCCTCCGAAGCTCCAGCAGAAACGTCAAGGGCAACATCATATCTTCTAGTTCTTTTCTGCTGGACTTTAATTCGGTTAGCACGAACGATAGAAGCGAATCCAGGTCTGCGTCGGAGAAATTCCCGCTCTCAATCCAGATCTGCACTGGCAAGATGTTGGCCCACTTGGCTATATTTTTGACAACCTGTTGAGTTTGATGATCTTTGGTTTCTCTAAGGGTTTCGAGTTCGGAAATGAAATGAGATGGCTTTAGGTGAGACCAGCGGGCAAGAGCTAGCAAGGATAGGGAGTCAATTAGCTCGGAAGGGCTGGCATCAGTGCCTGTTCTAATTATGGGCCCCTGACTACTTGAGCGCAGTGCGTCCTGAATCCAGGTCCAGAGGGATTCCAGCGCGGTATTGTCTAGCTCGGAGGTGATCTGGGTTAGAGCTTCAGCTCTGGCGATCCATTCTGAGGGCCATCGGCCATTTAAAGTCAGAATGGCAATAAGTTCGGGCGCGATAGGGTTTCGGTGCGGCGTGTTGTGATGTTCTGTGAGAAGTCCTTTTAGTCTGCGTGAACCGTATCGCGCTAGGGCCAATGCTCCTTCTGTGTGGTTTCCTGCGGCCCATTGAGCTTGTCCATAGAGTTCAGCAGCCGCCATCGTCAACCAAGGAGAGGTCCATGTCCTCTCGAGGATGGAGAGAAGCATGGTCGAAGACTGAGGGGCCGTGAGTTCATCGCTGGATGCATCTGCGCGCGCAGCTAGTCGGGAAATCAGCTCATCTCTTGCTCGTGCCTCAAGAGTCCTGAATTGGCCGATCGAGTCGATCTGAGACTCGAGCCAGTTGCTACGTGCCTTGAGTTGGTCAAACTCTGTTGCGCTTGGCTTGGATGATTGTGAGCCTTTTTGCCTTTCTTCAATTTGAAGGGCTGAATTTATCGTAAGCCACTCAAATAGTGGGGCCTCCCCTTCGTCACGGGATAGGAAAGCTGCTCGTGAGAATGCTGCCAGGGCTTCATCGACCCGGCCTTCGAGTGAGGCAACAAACCCGAATCGACGGAGAGATTGAGCTCCTTGGCTGTTGTTGTCAATAGTGATTGGTAGTCCGCGTCTTAGGTTTCTGACTTGAACTAGGCTGTTTAGTCGGTGTCTTTCTTCGGGGGCCAAGTTGATGTCGTCTCGCAGGGCCGCAGCGAGAAGTTCGCTTCCGGATCCGCCTCGAGATACTTCTTGCTCGAGGATTGATAGCCTAAGCGATCGTCGGGTTCCTGGTGCGCAGTCTTGGGGTAGTTGTTGTTCTTCGTTTATGGCTCTGAAGAGCGTACGGCCAATTCGGAACTGTAGCCCCAGATGAGTGATGGCCTGGATTAGCCAGGATGCCCAATCAACCCCGAGTGTCTCTCGTAGAATCTTTTGGGCATCTCCTGTCGGACGAGCCTGGGGCGCTTCTGCGGCTTTTCGTGAAGGATTTAGTTGTGACCAGATTTTGTCTGCATGTGCTTCTCCATGGCGAAGGACTAGTGCCTGCTTTACGGCGGCAGTGAAGATCTCTCTTTTTCGCGCGTCTCCCGTGTGGATGATGGAGGTGGCCTGGATGGCTAATATGCTTGGTAGAGTTTTTGTTAGATTTTCTATTGAACTGGCTGAGTTAATGCGCTCGAGGGCGACTGGCACCGTGTCGTCTCGACCAAAGTCGTCACGTAGGTATTTTCCTAGCGCCCGAAGTATTCCAGCGAGTTGGTTTGGTGCAATTTGTATGAATGTTAGTGCTCCATTCCAGTAGCTTCTCCGGGCGGCGCCTGGGATTGCGCCGACGGAGAGGCTGATACATGGGTTTCTGTGTGTCCCAAGGAGATCCGATATCCATCCATTCCATTGGATGAAATTTGGATCTGTAGCGCTGAATCCGACGAGCAACATTGGGTGTTGAATGAAAAGCTGGCGGACTTTGGCTAGTAATCCAGGGGAGCGCTCAGGGTAACGGCGATACTGTTCCAGTGTAAGTATGATGGTTTCTGGGCGACTCAAGATTCCGTGTAAGTGGATTACCTCCAAGGCCATTTGTTGACCTGAGGATCGGACAAGGTCGGCATCAGTTACGCATGTTTGAATTTTCCCTGGCGCATGTGTTGCCTTCCATGCTCTTTCAATGAGTGTATCGTAATTTGTTGTTAGTATTGCTTGCCATCGGATCTTGTGTATTTCCTCGTGTGCTTCTCCGGGGCTTAGAAAGTCATCGGGGACGGCATCGCGAATGATTCGGATGAGCGCTTCCGTTCCAAACGCTTGCTCATATAATTCTGCAAGCCAGAGTGCATCTGATTCCCCATCTTCGCCGTAATATTTCAGTTCGGAGCGCAGTTTTTCGGATAGTTCTTTCCAGCTAAAGGCCCTTGGTGTGCCTGTGCCACGAAATCCGAGTTCGCGATAGCGTGCTTTGGGGATTGCATTAAAACTCATGCCTGCCCCTATGAATGCTACAGGTGTTCGTTCTCGCGCAGTTCGGGCCCAATTTAATAACTGATGGCTTGCATCTTCAGGAAGGTTGAGTGTTTTTGTGAGTTCATTGGTTAGCCATCGGTCAGGCCAGTCGTACATTTATTCCCCTTGGTTGGTTTTGTTGGAGTCTCTTGAGGTTGGGCTGTTTTTATTCTTTGCCTTTGGAGTTTAATCTTTCCAAAGGACTTTCCAAGGATGCTTGCGCAGATCCGTGACCAGGGTGCGCAGTTCGTCATACAGCGCCGGATCCTTGAGCAGGGCGCCGCCCGTGCCTTCTCCCGCGTCCAGTCTTCCCAGCACGCGGTCCGCCTTGGTGGCGATCTGTTCCAACTGGCCCGCAGCCGCCGTGAACCGCTGGATGGCCACCTTCACCTGTTGGCCATCTTCCGCCGTCAGCGGGCCGGTCACCGCCGCCAGTCCTTCCAGGGTCGTTCCGGCGGACTTCGTCAGGCCGGGCAGGTCCTTTCGCATCACCGCCGCCACGGCCGATGCGTCATCCAGCAGGCGCGCCCCCTTGCCCCCGGGCTGCAGCGATTCCTTCGCCAGTTGAGACAACTGCCGCAGGTCCCTGGACGCCGCCGCCAGCTCCGACGCCAGCACCTTCACGTCGCCCTTGTTCTCGGTCAGGACCTCATCCAGCGTCTTCGCCAGCCGTGACACGTTGGCCGCGAGTCCCGTCACCGCTTCCGGATCCCGCTCCAACATCTCCGACAACAGCGTCACGAACTTGGACAACTGCTCCGACAGCAGGTCCAGGCGCGGCGCATCCACGCCTCGCAAAGCCTCGGACTCCGGCAGGGCGGCTTCAGCGTTGCCCGGGTTCAACTCCAGATACGGCTCCCCCAGCAGGCCCACCGTCCCCACCGTCACCCGGGCGTCCTTGCGCAACGCTCCCCGGGCCGAGGCTTCCACCGACAGGTCCATGCGGACGGGCAGGGGGATTCCCTTCGCATCCCGCCGATCCGCCAGGAGCTTGATCGCATCCACCTTGCCCACCTGCACGCCGCCCAGCTTCACCGGGGCGCCCTGCACCACGTTGCCCGTGTGCGCGAAGTCCACCTCCAGCTTCGCGCCCCGTCCCAGCGTCAGCTCTCCCATCAACCACAGCAGCACCAGCACGCCGACCAACGTCGCGAGCACCAGCGCTCCCACCTTCAACTCCAGCCGTTGCTCATCCATCCGTCACGCCCTCCATGAACGGCGCCGTCAAGGTCCGCAGCTCCGGGGCGGGGGACTCCAGGAAGCCCTTCGGCGTCCCCAGGTACACACAGCGCCCCTTCGCCACCACCAACACCCGGTCCGCGATCTCCCTCAACTGCCGGTAGTCATGCGACACCACCAGTGCCCCCAATCCCTGTTCCTTCAGCGACGCCAGCACCGCCTCCACCTGCGTCGCCGCCCTCCGGTCCAGCCCCGTCGTCGGCTCGTCCAAGAGCAGGTAGCGCGGCTTGAGCACCAGGGCCCTCGCGATGGCCGCCCGCTTCTTCGCCCCCGGCCCCAGCTCCGGTGGCAGCCGGTCCGCCCATTCCTTCAGCCCCACCTGCTCCAGCGCCGTCTCCACCGCGTCCTCCGGTGCCTTCGGATCCGCGAGCCGCACGTTCTCCCGCAGCGTCCTCCAGTCCAGCAGCGCAGGCCCCTGCACCAGGTACGGCGCCCGACGGCGAATCCCCACCAACGTCCGCTCGGCCTGCGTGTCCACCCGCTCCCCGAACAACGTCACCACTCCCGCCTCGGGCCTGAGCAGCCCTACCGCCAGACGGCACAGCACGCTCTTGCCGGAGCCGCTCGCCCCCGCGATGAACGTCAGCTCCTGCGTGGACACCTGGGCGCTCAGGCCGTCCAACACGCGGCGGCCCTTCTCGAAGGCGACGGCCACGTCCTCGAAGACCAGCGTGTCCGGACCGGTGTCATTCACAGGCGCACGAACTGGAACGCAAGCGACACCGTCAGGTCAATCAACAGACAGCCTAGACTCGCCGCCACCACACCGTCCGTCGTGGCTTCGCCCACCGCCTCGGCGCCACCCCGGGCCTTGAGCCCCGCCACCGCCGCCGCCAGCGGGATGTAGAGCCCACAGCCCACCGCCTTCAGCGCCGCCACCAGCACATCCCAGCCATCCACGTACCTCGCGTCCATGAACGCCCGGCCGTCAATGTCGAATGCCAGACTCGCCACCACCACCGCCGACAGCGTCGCCGCCACCGTTCCCAGCACGCTCAACATCGGCACGCCCACCACCCCCGCCAGCACCCGGGGCGCCACGAGGTCCGCGTACGGATCCCCCGCCGACATCTCCAGCGCCTCCACCTGCTCGTTCACGCTCATCGTGGACAGCTCCGCGGAGTGGCTGGCGCCGGCCCGCGCCGCCGTCAGCAGGGCCGACACCGCCGGGCCCAGCTCCCGCACCAGCATCTCGAAGTACGCCGGGCCCAGCACCGCCACGTTGCCGATGAGCTTCTTCGCCTGCGCGTTGGCGATCGTCACCAGCACCGCCCCGAAGAAGGCCATGCCCGACATCACCAGCCACACGCTGCGCCCACCCAGCTCGTGCACCTGCGCCAGGGTTTCGCGCAGGGGCACTCCCTCCCGCAGGCTCGCCCGCACCGTTCGCGCCAGCATCACCACCGGCGCTCCGAAGAAGGACAGCACGCGCTTCATGTCGGCCACCGCGACAGCAGCGTCGTCAGCAGGAAGTCCAAGACGAAGATGGCCGCGCACCCCAGCACCACCGCGCTCGCCGCCGCTTCGCCCACGGCCCGGGCTCCGCCCTTCGCTCGGAGGCCCACCGCCGTGGACACCAGGGAGATGGCCAGACCGAAGGCTCCCGTCTTCACCACGCCCCCCACGATGTCGAAGGGGCTCAGCATGTCCGCGAACGTCCCGAAGAACACCCGCAGCGGCAGGTCCAGCGTGAGCTTCGCCGCCACCGCCTCACAGAGGATGGCCACCAGGAACGTGAACGTGCTCAGCGCCAGCATGCTCACCTCCATGGCCACCACCCGGGGCGCCACCAGCAGCGCGAACGGATCCAGGCCGATGCCGCGCAGGCCTTCGATCTGCCCGCCCACCTTCAGCGTGGCCAGCTCCGCCGCGTTCCGGGCGCCGATGCGCGCCGACATGATCAGCCCCAGCAGGAGCGGGCCGAACTCCCACAGAACCCCGTACCCCGCGGCCCACCCCAGGAAGGCCCGGGCGCCGAACCGCTGGATGTAGAGCCCCGCCTGCACCACCACGATGACGCCCGCGAGCGCCGCCGTCGCCAGCGCCAGGGGCAGCGAGCCGTAGCCGAACTGCACCAGGCCCCGCGCCAGCTCGCGCCGCTCCAGCCTCCGAAGGGCCCAGGCCGTGCGCCCCGCGACCAGCGCCAGCGCGCCCACGCCTTCCACGGCGCCCAGCACCGAGCGTCCCAGCCAGGCCAGGCCAGCGCTGCTCACGGGTGGGGCCACGGAAGGGTCATGCGAGGGCCTCGTCCGGCGTCCGTTCGAGCTCTGGCGCCGGGGGCCCATCGTGCACCAACCGGCCCCCGCGCAGGTACAGCCAGCGGGGCAGGGAGAGGTCCAGGGGCGCTTCCGGCGCGGCCACGAGCAGCGTTCCCGTGCCCGCCACGTCCAGCAGCACCCGCGCCACCTGCCGCGCCGTGCCCGGGTCCAGGCCCGCGAACGGATCATCCGCGAGCAGCACCGCCGGCCTCGCCGCCAGGGCCCTCGCGAGCCCCGCGCGCTTCTTCATGCCGCCGGAGAGTCGTTCGGGCAGGGTGTCCGCCGCGTCCGTCAGGCCCACGGACTTGAGCACCGCGTCCGTGCGCTCGCGGGCCTCGGGTTCCGGGACGTGGCGACGCAAGAGCGGCTGCATCACGTTCTGCCGGACCGTGAGGGAGTCGAAGAGGGCGTCCGTCTGGAACACGAAGCCGAACGCCGCCTGCTGCTTGCGGCGCTCCGGAGCGGTGAGCTTCGCGACGTCCTGCCCGTCCCAGGTGACTTTGCCGGAGGAGGGCAGGAGCAGACCCGCGAGGGCCTTCAGCAGCGTCGTCTTGCCCGAACCGGACCGGCCCAGGAGCAGGGCCCGGGTGCCCGGAGGAAAGTGCGCGTCGATGGACTCCAGCACGGTCCTGGGACCGTGCCGGAGGGTAAGGCCTTCGCCTCGCAGTTCCATGCCGACCTATGGAGCGAGGGGCTCAGGGGACCTTGGGCCAGTTCACGAGGGTGCCATCCTGGCCCGCTGCGACGATCCGCGTGGGGAGCACGCCGTCGATGGAGTTCAGCGTCTTCGTTCCCTCGAAGGGGTTGGTCCAGCCCGTCCCATCGTAGAAGGCAACCTCGCCCATGTTGGTGACGGCATAGATGGCCTTATGGCTGTAGGCGACGACGTCGAGGACGTTCGCGGACGAACTGCTGTTGGGCTGATTGAGCTTTGGCAGTTGGGTCCATCGGCCCATGGCGCGCTCGAAGACCTGGCCGTTATCGCCCACCGCATAGGCATACCGGTCGCTCAGGACATGAACACCCCGGATGTCGCCCGTGGTGTTGGAAGGCATTGCTTCGGAAATCCAGCCTCCAGTCCCGGGGTCGAAGCGGAAGGCCCCTGACGTCGAGCTGTTGACGATTCCCACCGCGATCATGGTCTCCAACTTCGTCGCGAGATGGATGGCGCGCAGATTGGCTGCGACGGTGGCCACAACCTCCACGGTCGAGGTGTCATAGGGAGGGGACCAACGGTAGATTTTTCCGGTGCTCGACACCGCGTATGCCGTCGGATCAATCCCAGTGGTGTCGAGACCCGTGACTCCGTTGAGCGAATCACCACCGCCCGTGTCCGGTCCGGACTTCACGTAACATTGGGTATCGACCCTTGATGCCGTCGCCAGCTTTCCGTTCGCGCCGACAACGATGACGCGTCCGTCCTTGCTGGACCACGCCGCCTTCCAGTCGCCAGCGCACGTCACGGCGACGACGGTCGAACCCTCGATGCGCGTGAGTACATTGTTTCCAGCCAGCCAGGTGCCGTTCTCTCCGTATGTGGCGACCGCGTCCCAGTCCGGGGTGCTTCCGCTGCCGGACGCCGTGGACCAACTGGCCGGCGACGTGTCACAGGTAATCCCGTTGTCCACGCCGTTGGCGCAGTCGTTGTCCATCCTGTCGCAGGACTCCGCCAGTCCGCTCCGGACGTAGGTGGAGCTCTCATCGCAGTCCTGCGAAGAAGCGACGCCCCCAGGCTTGGGGGACACGCAGCCAAGGCCCACGTCGGTACCGCTGAATCCGTCGCCGTCATCATCGACGAACCAGCTCACGGGATCCTGGATGCGATTGCACTGCGTCTGGTTGGGGCCGGAGCCGCAGGCCAGCTTGCCCGGGCAACTCAACTCGGCCGGGCAGTCATTGCCCACGCCGAACTCTTCATCCACCAGGGTATTGCAGTTGTCGTCCTTGCCGTCGCAACGCAGCTCCGACTGGCCCGGACGGATGCTGCCCTCCGCGTCGTTGCAGTCGTCGCCGCGCGCGACGGTCCCGGAGGGCTGGTTGCAGGACTTCACCTCCGTGCTTCCGTAGCTGTCCGAGTCCGCGTCCACGTACCAGGTCTTCTTGTCGGTCGCGTCCGACTCCCCGTCGGCGCAGTTGTTGTCCGTGCCGTCGCACGTCTCCGGGGCGGCCGGGTTCACCGTGGCCGACCCGATCCTGTCGTCGCAGTCAGTGCCGCCCTGAGCCGTCTTCACGTAGCCGTCGCCATCCTCATCCACCGCGTCGATGGCGAGGGGCACGTCCAGCGAGCCCTTCTCCGGGACCTGCTCGGACGTCGTGGCCACCGTGTTCAACTGCGCGCCCGAGCAGGACACCTCGCGGGCTTCGGCCTGCACGTTCAGCAGGGTGCCCCAGCCCTCCTGGCGGAAGACGGCGATCTGCACCGGGTTGGGCGACGCGGGCGTCAGCGCCACCTGCGTGGTGGCCGAGCGCGACGCGTCCGCCGCGTCCCTCACGGTCACGATGATGCAGCCTTGTTGGAAGGTGTCGTGACTGACGCGGACGTTCAACGCCCCGGCCTTCAGTTCGTCCTTCTTACAACCCGTGACCCACAGGCCACACACCGCCGCTGCCATCAGGAATAAACGCATGGGAGGGGCATTCTCGGGCGCGTCGTGCACCCGGGGCAAGGCGGTTGAAGAAGATCCTTCTCCGTGCCCGGGCTCCGTGTGGGGCATGGACGCGCTTGCCCGGTTCCCGGCCGCCCTCCACCCCGGGCCGTGGGGGCGCGGGCCACTGCACCGGGTGGACCCCGCGTTCGCGTAGTAGGTTGGCCCCCACCCCGAGAAAGCAGGCCTCCCCCCATGTCACGCCGCTTGATTGTCGGCCTGGTGATCGTCGCCGCGTTCATCCTCCTCAAGGGGGCGGTGCGCGCCACGTCGGTCGAAACCAACAACAACGGGCTCATCCTGGATGTCGTCTTCCTCGCGGTGGACTTCGCCATCCTCACGCTCGCCTTCGAGATCGTCCTGCGCCGTGGCGGCACCCACAAGCAGGCCCTGCTCATCGGCACGGGCGTCGGGGTGGGGCTCACGGTGCTCTTCGGCTGCCTCGCCGTGGGGATCATCCATCCTCGCGCGCCCCACCTGAACCTCACGCTCGGGCGTCAGCCGGACTACCTGACCGTCTCGTTGCGCTACCTGCTGGGCTTCTTTCGCGACCTCGCGCTGTGGATGCTCGCGTTCGTGTACCCCATCCTCGCCGCGGACGCGGAGCGCCGCCGCGCCGAAGCGAGCGAGCTGCGCCGTCAGTCGGAGATCGCCCAACTGCGCGCGAGCCTGGAGCCCCACTTCCTGCTGAACACGTTCAACACCATCGCGGGGCTCGTCACCAAGGACCCCGATGAGGCGCGCCGGCTGCTGGCGTGCCTGGGCGAGCTGTTCGACGACATCTCCGAGCACGAGGACGAATGGCAGACGCTCGACCGCGAAGTCCACTGGCTGAAGCGCTACGCGGAGATCCTGGAGGCGCGCCATCGCGGAGTCCTGTCCTTCGAGTGGAACATCGATGAGGCGACGCGCTCCTTCAAGCTGCCGCGGCTGCTGCTCCAGCCGCTGCTGGAGAACGCGGTCAAGCACGGTGCGCTGCGCCGCGATGGTGACGGCCGCGTCACGGTGCGCAGCACGCGCGTCCACAGGACGGGGGAGGACTTCGTGGTCTGCTCCATCGACGACAACGGTCCGGGCCTGCCGCCGGATGAGGTGCGCCCCGGGGCGAAGGGGCTCGACATCGTCCGCCGCCGGCTCAAGCTGCACCTTCCCAACTCCCGGCTGACCGTCGACTCGTCGGCCCAGGGCGTCCACGTCCTCGTGGAGATCCCCGAGCTGCGGACATGAACCTCCGCGCGCTCATCCTCGATGACGAGCCCCCCGCCCGGGACTACCTGGCGGAGCTCTTGACCGACACGGGCGCCGTCGACGTCGTCGCGGCGGTGGCGACCGCCCGGGCGGCCCGGGAGGCGCTCGCGGGCTCGCCCGGGTTCGACGTCATGTTCGTGGACGTGCAGTTGGTGGGCAGCCCTGGCAACGAGGACGGCATCGACCTGGTGCGCTCCCTGGGCCGTCAGGGGCCGGCGGTGGTGCTCGCCACCGCGCACAAGCAGCACGCGCTGGAGGCGTTCGAGCTGGGCGTGCTGGACTACCTCCACAAGCCGTTCACGCGGGAGCGCGTCGCCTCCTGTGTCCGCAGGCTTCGCGAGCAGCGCAAGCCTGGCGGCGGGACGGTGGTCCCCCCCATCTCGCGCATCGTCGCCCGGCAGCACCGCTCCCTGGTCTTCATCGAGCTGGACTCCGTGTTCGCGTTCGAGGCGGACGACCGGCTGACGTACGTGCACGCCGTCGAGGGGAAGTTCGATTTCGACCTCCCGCTGTCCTCCATCGAGGCCACGTTCGGGGAGTCGATCGTCCGCGTGCACCGCAACTGGCTGGTGAACCTGGCGCTCGTGCGGCAGATCGAACGCGGCGACGGCGAAACCGCGCTGCTCATCGGGTCGCGCGCGGCGAACGTTCCGCCGTTGCGGGTCCCCGTGGCCCGCGAACGCGCCGCCAGGGTGCGGGAGCTGCTGCTGGCGAACGCGGCGGGTGTGCGCCGTCCCTGACGGCTCGGGCTCGCGGGGGGACGGTTCGTCGGGATTTCGTTCGGGTTCGTCGGCAACGCCCCCCGGGTGTCAGGGCTCGGGGCTATGGCTCCAGGGTCCGCCTTGATGCCCGGAGCCTTCCATCCCGATGACGCCGCGCGAACCGACCCGGAATAAAAGCAGGGGATATGCATTCTGGGGCGCGCCGCGTGTCCCGTGTGGGGCGACGGCCACCGTCGGCATTCGAACCGCGAGGCATCGTCCAGGCAGGCCCCCCCACCACCGTCACACCCGCGCCGACGCCTTCCGTGTATAGGGGCCGTTGACCCTTCGACACCGCCCGTTCCACCGCACGCCTTATGCCCACCGTCCGCCGTGCCCTCCTCGCCGCGCCCCTGGGAGCCTGTCTGTCCGTGCTCGCCCCGGACGCGTCCGCCCAGACCCCGGAGCCCGTGCCGCCTCCGGCCGCGTCCCCGGGCCC
>NZ_RAWD01000275.1:0-13146 GCF_003612065.1 Corallococcus sp. CA047B | reverse complement strand
ACATGGGTGGGGGCCTCGCTGACGGCGCCCACGCGGCGGCCCAGGCCCATCGCGTCCAGGATGAGCGCCACGCGCCCGTCGCCCAGCACCGTCGCGCCCGCGTAGCAGGCCAGCCCCTTGAGGTGCTTCCACAGCGGCTTGACGACGATCTCCTCGGTGTCGTGGATGGCGTCCACCCACAGCCCGAAGGTGCGCTCACCGGCCTGCAACACGACGATGGTGGCGCCCTCGTCCAGCTTCGGCGCGGCGGGCCCCACGCCCAGCTCCGAGGCGAGCACCACGAGCGGCAGCAATTCCCCGCGAAGCCGCAGCACGGAGGCGTCCTGGAGGCGGGTGATGTCGCGCCGGGCCTGGTCGGGCTCCAGCCACACCACCTCGCGCAGGCTCGCCTGGGGCAGCGCGTACCGGTCACCCCGGCAGGTGACGAGCAGCGCGGGGATGATGGCCAGCGTGAGGGGAATCTTCAGCGTGAACGTGGTGCCCTGGCCCTGGCGGCTGTGCACCTCCACGGTGCCGCCAATGCGCTCCACCTGCGTGCGCACGACGTCCATGCCCACGCCGCGCCCGGACAGCGACGTGACGCGCTCCGCGGTGCTGAAGCCCGGCATGAAGATGAGCATTCGCGCCTCCAGGTCCGACATCCGCGCGGACTGGTCGGCCGTCACCAGGCCCCGCTGCACCGCGACCTGCCGCACGCGCTGCACGTCGATGCCCGCGCCGTCGTCGGACATCCCCAGGTGCACGAGCCCGCCCTCGTGCGACGCGCTCAGAGTCACGCACCCCACGGGCGGCTTGCCCCGCTGC
This sequence comes from Corallococcus sp. CA047B, assembly GCF_003612065.1. Taxonomy (NCBI): domain Bacteria; kingdom Pseudomonadati; phylum Myxococcota; class Myxococcia; order Myxococcales; family Myxococcaceae; genus Corallococcus; species Corallococcus sp. CA047B. The sequence continues at coordinate 12,342 of NZ_RAWD01000275.1, read as the reverse complement.
ACGCGCTGCTCGGGCGTCTCCACGCCGTGGTCCACGGCGTTGCGCAGCAGGTGCGTGAGCGGATCATGCAGCGCCTCCACCAGCGTCTTGTCCAGCTCCGTGTCCGCGCCCTGGAGGACCAGCCGCACCTGCTTGCCGCACCCGTGCGCCAGCTCGCGCACGAGCCGGGGGAAGCGGTTCCACACCTGACCCACCGACTGGAGCCGCGTCTTCATCACCACCTGCTGCACCTGCGTGGTGACGACATCCAGGCGCTGCGACGCGGTGACGAGGTCGGCGCCCGGCGTGGGGCCCGCCGCGCACTGGAGGATGCGGTTGCGCGCCAGCACCAGCTCGCCCATCAGGTTCATCAACCGGTCCAGCAGCGCCACGTCCACCCGCAGCTTGGAGTCCACGCCGGTGGAGGAGCCGCGCCAGGGCAGGATGCCCGGCACGGGCGGGGCCTCCGGAGCCTCCAGCGGTACGGACTCGGCCGCCGCGCCCGCCAGCCGGGCATGCAGCGCGGAGTGGTCCGCCGCGGGCTCCATGCCCGTCGCCTCGATGTGCTCCAGCGCGCCGCGCGCCACGTCCGCGAGGGCCAGCAGCGTGGACACGCGCTCGCGGTCGAGCGTGAGCCGCTTGTCGCGCGCCAGCCCGAGCAGCTCCTCGGCGGCGTGCATCAGCCCCTCCAGGCGGGTGAAGCCCAGGAAGCCGCAGGTGCCCTTCACGGTGTGCAGGCTCCGGAACAGCTGCGCCAGCAGGGCCTGGGAGCCCGGCTGCGCCTCCAATTCCAACACCGTCGCCTCGACGCTCTGCACGTGCTCGCGGGACTCAAGCAGGAACTCCCGCATCACGTCGTCCCAGCCCGGAGTGTCACTCACGGACGGAGCGCCCTTTGCGCGAAGGCGCGCACGACGGGCGTCTGGATGAATGGTTGCTGCCTGGCGCTGCCCATGGGCAACGGCCCCCCCGACCCGCAGGACACCGGAGTCGAGTCGACAGCATGTCTCAATGTCAGAAACGCGAAAGCTGTCCCGCGGGGAAGGTGCCCTGGTCAGAAGAACAGGCGAAGCAGGTCAAACCGTGTTTCCGCGCCCAGCTTCCGCAACAGATTGGCCTGATGGAATTTTACGGTGCGCTCGGTAATCCCGAGCACCGTCGAGATGTCGATGGGGGAGCGTCCAAGCGCGAGGTAACGCAAGACATCGCCTTCGCGCTCCGACAGGCGCGCGGCCTGCGCCAGCCTTCGCACCTTCGCCTCGAAGAGGCCGGTGAGCGTGGTGTCACCAATCGTGTGCACGCTGATCCGCGCGGTGCCGGCGCTCGTCGGGGTGGCGGTGACGACCTCGAAGCCCTCGCCGGCGGCGGAGGCCTGCCTGACGATGGTGTGGGGCCAGGACGTGGGGGACACCGCGGTCAGCGGACAGTCCTGGCAGGGCGTGTCGCGGTGGGCGAACGCGCCGAAGCACGGGCGTCCCACCATGTCGTCGTGCTCCACGTGGTCCGCGCGCCAGACCGCCTTGAGCGTCCCGAACGTCGACAGCTCGGTGGAGATTTCATAGCTCAGGTCCCGCCCCTGGCCGGGTTCCCCATGGGCCACGGCACGCCGAGGCATGGGAAGGGGAGGCCCGGCGCGGGTGACGATGCAGACGAGCCGCAGCGGGGGCCGGCCCACGGCCACGACATCCAATTCCACCGACAGACGCTCTCCCTCGCGCGTGAGCACCTCGGTCTCCAGCCGGTGTTCCGCGCTGGTGAAGACCGCGCGCAGCGCCTGTCCCACCTCCTGGCCCAGCTCTCGCGGCGTACACACGTCCGTCCAGCGACGGCCCAGCAACTCCTCGCGGGGGCGTCCCAGGAGCGAGGTCAGCGCTCCATTGGCCAGCTCGATCCGGCCCCGCCTGTCCATCACGACGATGGGGCGCCCGTCCCGCTCCGCCAGCAGGGATGCCGTCAATGACCAGTCCATGGTGACCCCCCGCCCGTTGCAACCCCAATCCACTTTTCCAGTGGAATGAAGGGCTTCAAAGGTTTCATGAGCTTACCGCGAAACGACAGGCTTCGCAGGAGGGGGGAGGACGTGTGTTGACCCACCCACCCTCCAGGTTGTCCGCCCGCCGGGCCTTGCGCGCAGGGCCAATCCCAGACATCCGCCGTGGCTCTCTGGACAGAGCGCGTCTGGCTTGGAAGCGCCCACGGCGTAGGACATGGGAGCCAGCGCCTGGAGGCGGGGACCCGTCCCCTGGCCTTCTCCGAGGGGGGCCGGCTGCCTGCTGGGCGTGCCGGAAACCTGGAACGTCACCTGGATTCGAGGCAACCTCCTGCATTGTGTGGCCTTCGGGATTACTCCCAGGGGCTGACCCGGACCTCCGTAGGAAGGGAGCTGACTGCATGAGTGCCTCGCGACGACCCGCCCAGTTCGACCTCTTCACCGGGGCGCTGGAGGAAGCCCCCGTGTCGTCCCGCCGGCGCACCCAGCCGCTGGCCCCGGCCCCGGTGTCCGACGACTTGCGGCTGCTGGGCGAGCAGCTTCCCAAGGGCGTCTACCTGGGCACGTCCTCGTGGACCTTCCCGGGGTGGACGGGGCTCGTCTACGACCACGAGGCCAGCACCACGCAGCTCGCCAAGGAGGGCCTGGGCGCCTACGCGCACCACCCGGTGCTGCGCACGGTGGGCATCGACCGGACGTTCTACGCGCCCGTGCCCGCCGCCGCCTTCGCCGAGTACGCTCAGCAGGTGCCGGACGGCTTCCGCTTCCTCGTGAAGGCCCACGAGGCCTGCACGCTGGCGCGCTTCCCCGTGCACGAGCGCTATGGCGCGCACCGAGGGCAGGTGAACGACCGCTTCCTCCAGGCCGCCTACGCGATGGACCACGTGGTGGGGCCCTTCCTGGAGGGCCTGGGCGACAAGGCCGGCCCGCTCGTCTTCCAGTTCCCCCCGCAGGACCCGGCCTCGCTCGGCGGCGCGGCGCGCTTCGTGGAACGGCTGCACGCCTTCTTCCGCGCGCTGCCCAAAGGCCCGCTGTACGCGGTGGAGGTGCGCAATGAGGAGCTGCTGACGGAGGGCTTCGCCCAGGCGCTCGCGGACACCGGCGTCAGCCCCGTGCTCGCGGTCTGGGCCCACATGCCGCCCGTCGCGCGTCAGGCGAAGCTCACACGTGCCTTCGAGTCCCGCGCCGTGGTGGTGCGCTGGATGCTGCCGCCCAACCTGGGCTACGAGGAGGCGCGTGCCCGCTACGCCCCCTTCAACAAGTTGGTGGACGAAGATGTTGGCACCCGCGACGTGCTGGCCCGGGTGTGCATGGCGGCGGTGCGGCGCGAGCGGCCCGTCTTCGTGACCATCAACAACAAGGCGGAAGGGAGCGCTCCCCTGTCCGCCATCCGGCTCGCGGAACGCGTCGTGTCACACAAGGAGGAGGGCGGGCAGCGAAGCGCTGCTCACGCGACATGACTTGCGCGCGAGCACGCCGCTTGCTTACGTGAAAGCCCATGAAGGCGATGACCCTGGCTGTCCTGCTGATGCACATGACTTCCGCTGGCGGTGCCGGCGCGGAGGAGAAGCGGGCAGGCAAGCATGCGAAGGACGCGGAGGGCGAACCGCGGCAGGGCGCGGTGAAGACGGAGATCACCTCCCTCAAGGGGGAGATCACCAGCCTCAAGGAAGAGTTCCGGATCGCGCGCGAAAAGCAGCGTCTGGCGGCTGAAGAGAAGAAGCGCCAGGAGGAGGCTCGCTACGGTGTCCCGGCGAAAACCACCCCTGTCCCTTCCTCCGGAGGGGCCGGAGCCCCCGCCCGATGAGGGCGAGGCGGTAGAAATTCCGGTCGATGGCAACCTCGACCTGCACCTCTTCCAGCCCCGTGAGGTGAAGGAACTCGTCACCGAGTACCTCTGGGCGTGCCGGCAGAAGGGCGTGCTCGACGTGCGCATCATCCACGGCAAGGGCACGGGCGCGCTGCGGCGCACCGTGCAGGCCCTGCTGCCCACGCTGCCGGAGGTGGACAGCTTCCGGAGCGCCTCGGAAGGCGACGGAGGCTGGGGTGCGACGTGGGTGCGGCTCAAGCCGCTCTAACCTGTCAGGACAGCCAGAAGTACGCGGAGGCGATGAGGGTGCGCTTCTCCGTCACGCGCCCCTTCTGGGCCAGCTCCGCCATCTGCCGGTCCTTGGACGCGTAGCGCTTCTCCTCCTCGTTGCGCAGCGACGCCAGCTTGCGCCGGTACTCGCGCTCCATCCGGTCCGAGTGCGCCCGCGCCTTCGCGCGCTCCGCGGTGTCTTCCACGCCCGCGACTTCCTTGCGCGCGTCGATCCACGTCTGCCGCGCGGCCTCCACCACCTCGCGCGACTCCATCAGGCAGTCCTCGACGTAGCGGTCCGCGCGCTCGCGGGCCTTGTCCAGCTCCAGGGCATTGCGGCGCTCGGCGGCCCGGATCAGCTCATCCTTGGCCGTCATCAGCGACTGCTCTTGCATGAGCTGCACGGACACCGGCGCGGGCTGCCGGCGCTTCTCTTCCTTGGCCTCGAGCTTCGTGAAGTGGACACCGTCCGTCAGCGGCAGGGCCCGGAAGCCGCCGTCGCGGTCCTTCACCAGCACCAGGTGCACCAGCTTCTCTTCGGGCTTGAGGCCGGTGATCTCGAACTTGTAGGCGAACCACCAGCCCTCGCAGCCGGCGAGCCGCGCCAGCCGGGACGGAAGGCTCGCCGCGTCCAGTTGCAGGTAGCTGACGGCGTCCTGGGTGCGGTCGCGCACGGCGTAGGCGGCCTTGGCCACCTGGAGCCGTCCGGAGGTGCGGCTGCCCAGCACGGAGCCGGTGAGGGCGCGCGCCTCCTGCTGGCGGCGGGCCACCACCTCCTTGGCCTGGTCTCCGGCCACGCGCAGCCGGCGGCGCACGTCGCCGTCGAAGCGCTCCAGCACCGCGGACTTCATCTCCGTCATGCGCTGGGTGATGGCGCCTTCCAGCTCCTCGCGCAGCTTGTCGAAGGCGATGTTGATGTCGGCCGGGTTGCGGCAGGACTGGTAGATGTCCAGCACGCGCCGCTCGAAGTCGACGCCGCTCTCCAGCGCGCCCAGGATTTCATCCGACGCGCCGAAGACGCCGTCGAAGAGGTTGAGCTTCTTCTCCAGCAGCTCGAACAGGCGCGCATCCGCCGCGTTCTGCCGGTTGAGGAAGTTCACCACCAGCACGTCGCGCTGCTGGCCATAGCGATGGCAGCGGCCGATTCTCTGCTCCACGCGCTGCGGGTTCCAGGGCAGGTCGTAGTTCACGACCAGGTTGCAGAACTGGAGGTTCAAGCCTTCCGCGCCGGCCTCCGTGCAGATGAGGATCTGCGTGCGGTTGCGGAAGTCATCCACCAGCGCCTTGCGCTCCTCGGGCGTGCTGCCCGAGTCCCCGGACAGGAGTGAAATCTTGTCCTGGTAGCCATGCTCCGACAGCAGGTTGAACAGGTACTGCTGCGTGCGCTTGGACTCGGTGAAGATGAGCGCCTTCTCCGGCCAGCTGTGCGTGCGCATCACCGCGAAGGTGCGATCCAAAGCGCGCTTGAGCGCCTCACCCTTGGCGTTGATCCGGATGGAGTCCGCGAGGTCCGCGTACTGCCGCAGCTCCCAGACCTCCTGCTCCAGCGTGCGCACGGCGGGGGCCTTGGCGGGGTCGTCGGACCACTCCTCGCCTTCCTCCACGAACTGCTTGGCCTCTTCCGGCTCGAAGAGCGCCAGGGCCTGCTGTCCCAGCCGCGCCGCTTCCAGGCGCTTCTGGAGGTTCTCCGACAGCTTTCGCAGCGTGGGCGCGATGGCGAACGTGGAGGAGGCCAGCAGCTTGCGGTAGCACAGCGTCAGCAGCGTCTTCTTGCCGGGCTCGATGGCCGCCACTTCGGAGCGCTGGAGGTACTCGCTGACCTTCTCGTAGAGGTCGTGCTCCTCGGGGGACGGGTTGAAGTCCTCCACGATGCTGCGCCGGTTCGTGTAGCGCACGTACTCGCGCACCTGACGGCGCAGCGTGCGCTGTACCACCGGGGCCAGTCGCTCCTTGAGTTCGCAGGCGGCGGCCTCCGTCATGCCGCCGCCTTCATCCGCGCGGTAGCGGCTGCGGAAGGCGTGCTCGGGCCCCAATATCTGCTCGTCCAGGAGCGACATCAGGCCGAACAGCTCCATCAGGTTGTTCTGGAGCGGCGTGGCGGTGAGCAGCAGCTTGGGCCGGCCCGCGAGTCCCGCGCGCAGCGCCTGTCCCATCTTGTTGTTGGGCCGGTGCGCGTTCCGCAGCCGGTGGGCCTCGTCGATGATGACCAGATCCCACGGAATCTCCGCCAGCAGGTTCACGCGGTTGGCGGCGAACGGGTGCGAGCAGATGACGGGGAAGGGCTGATCGAAGCAGTTGTTGTGGGCGCGCACGTGGCGGCCGTCCACCAGCACGCTGTCCAGGTCGAACTTCTCGCGAAGCTCCGCGTTCCACTGCGCGCGCAGCACGGCGGGCGCCAGGATGAGGATGCGGTTCTTGCCCTCCGCCATGAGCTGGGCCACGACGAGGCCCGCCTCGATGGTCTTCCCCAGGCCCACCTCGTCCGCGAGCATGCAGCCGCCGCGCGACAGGGCGTCCATCGCGAACATCGCGGCTTCGACCTGGTGGGGGTTCAGGTCCACCTTCGCTTCGGACAGGGCGTTGGCCAGCCGCTGCTGCGTGTCACCGCTGCGCGCGAGCAGCTCCTCCGCCAGCAGCCGCTCGTGGAAGGGCGTCAGCGCCGCCGCGACCAGTTCTTCCGCGGCCCGGGCCGCGACAGCCGCGGCGTCCGCCTCCACCTGCACCCTCAAACCCCTCGCGACCTCCGCCAAGTCCCGCCTCCCATCCGTGGTTTGAAGCGCTCGCGCACGTGCGCGGACGATTGAGGCGCGCCATTCTCTTGAGCGATCCGCATCTGTAAAGGGGGTCCTCCGCGAGGCCGAAAACTCGGCCTCCGCGCGATTGGCAAGGACGCTGTTCGGCGGAGCGTTTTCGCGCGCGCTCACGCGTGCGGTGAAATGTTCCGATGCATGTCCAAAGGTCTTGACGAATGCGTCTGGCGCGCTCCACGAACACGCGCGTGTTTCAGAGCCGTCCGCGCGCCTTCACGTCCAGGTACATGTTGAGCGCCGCGGCCCCGAACGCGCGTGCCGGCGCGCGCACCACCAGGGCTCCCGCGTCGCGCAGCGTGGTGGCGGTGCGGTGGTATTCGGCCTCCATGCGCTGCGCGGCCTGTCGCGCGTAGGCGGCGGTCGCGTCGCCGGGCACGTCGGTGGCGGCGGCCTCCAGGTCCTCGTCCAGGAGCGACGCGACGACAGGGAGGTGCCGGGGCCGCAGGGCCAGCGTGCGGGTGAGGAGCGTGGCGGAGGCGTCCGGGTCCACCAGGTCGGTGAAGAGCACCACCAGCGCGCGGCGCGTCTGGCGCGCGAAGGCGAAGTCGAACGCGCGGCCGTAGTCGCTCTCCTCCAGGCCGGCCTCGGCGCGGTAGAGGGACTCGGTGATGAGGCGCAGGTGTTCGGCGCCCTTGCGCGGGGGCAGGAAGGCGCGCACGTCGCTGGCGAAGGCCACGACGCCCACCACGTCCCCCGCGTCCAGGCTCACGCGCGCGAGTCGCAGCGCCGCGTCCACCGCGTGATCCAGCTTGCGGCGCCCCTGCACCCGGCCCGCCATGTGACGGCCGCAGTCCAGGAGCAGCAGCACCGGCTGGTGGCGCTCGGGCTGCCACGTGCGCACCAGCGTGTGGCCGTGGCGCGCGGAGGACTTCCAGTCGATGTGGCGGAAGTCGTCGCCGGGGCGGTACTCGCGCAGGGATTCGAACTCGCGCCCCTCCATGGCCTTGCGGCGCTGCGTGCGCGCGGATACGGCCTCCGACGCCCGCGCCAGCGTCAGCGCTTCGCGCGAGAGGGCGCTCAGGTCCGGATACACCTTCACGTCCCGGGACGCGGGCAGGCGCACCTGCCGCGAGCACAGGCCCAGCGGCCCCGACAGGCGCAGGTGCACGTCGCCAAAGCGCGCATCGCCCCGGGAGGGAGGGCGCACGCGGTACGTGAGGCGCGTGGAGAGCGCTCCGGCTTCCAGCGTGAAGGGCTGCCGGTGGCCGTGGCTCTCCACGTCCAGGGGCGGCTCGTCGCGCAGCTCTCCGCGCACGGGGGTGTCGGTGCGCGCGTGCAGCACCCAGCGCACGGGGTTGTCCACGCCGGAGGAGAGGATGGGCTCCACCTCCCGGTGCGCTTCGAGGTCAGCGGCGCGGGGCGCGCGGGCGAAGTCCACCGCGCACAGGAGGAGGACGGCCACGTCCACCGTGAGCGCCAGCCACCCGAAGGCGGGGCTCGCCACCGCGAGCGCCGCGGGCACGAGCGCCCCGGCGAACAGCGCCACGGCGAGGCCGGTGGGGACGGGACGCCCGAGGCTCACCGGGGCACTCGCACCCGTTCGAGCATCTGCCGGAGGACGTCGTCCGCGGTGACGCCCTCCACCTCCGCCTCGGCCTTGAGCAGGAGGCGGTGGTTGAGGACGCTCTGGGCCACGGCCTTCACGTCGTCCGGGGTGACGAAGTCGGTGCCCTTGAGCGCCGCGTGCGCCTTGGACGCCGCGAGCAGGGCCTGCGCCGCGCGGGGGCTGGCGCCCAGTCGCACGCGCGGGTGGGCGCGGGTGTCGCGCACCAGCTGCACGACGTACTGGAGGATGGAGTCGTCGCACGCGACGCGGGCCGCGCGGTCCTGCAGCTCCGTCAGCGTGGCCGCGTCCAGCACGCGTGAGACACCGGGAGGCTTGCCCTCGCGCTGGTGGTAGGCGCGCAGCAGCGACGTCTCCGAGTCCGCGTCCGGATAGCCCACGCGCACGCGCATGAGGAAGCGATCCAACTGGGCCTCGGGGAGGGGATAGGTGCCCTCCAGCTCCAGCGGGTTCTGCGTGGCGACGACGAAGAAGTGCGGCGGCAACGGGTGGGTGACGCCGTCGATGGTGACCTGCCGCTCCTCCATGGCCTCCAGCAGCGCCGCCTGCGTCTTGGGCGGGGTGCGGTTGATCTCATCCGCGACCAGGACCTCCGTGAAGACGGGGCCCTTCATCAGGCGGAAGGACTGGGACTGGGGCTGGAAGATGTTGGTGCCCAGGATGTCCGCGGGCATCAGGTCCGGCGTGAACTGCACGCGGGAGAAGGACAGGCCCAGGGCGCCGGCCATGCTGCGTGCGGTGAGCGTCTTGGCGACGCCGGGCACGCCCTCCAGCAGCACGTGGCCCCGCGCGAGGAAGGCCGTCACCAGGTCGGCCAGGACGCGGGGCTGGCCCACGACGGCCGAGCCCAGCGCATCGAGGAGGCGGGAGAGGGGCGTGGCGTCGGACATGGTGGCCGGCGACGGTAGCCCGCCTCCCGGCCGGCACGGCAGCGAAATCCTCGCCGCCGGGCCGTGCGACGGACGGCTACTCCGCCGGGCGCCGCAGTCCCATCAGGCTTCCGAGCAGCGCCACCACCGCGCCGAGGACGCCCAGGAAACAGCCGATGCTCGGCGACGAGTTCATCATCTCCGAGTTGCCGAGCGGCGACGGCACCAGCGTGGTGTCCGAGGAGATCTTCAGGAAGATGAGCGACCAGACGAGGCAGATGACGCTGCTCGCCGTCTGCGCGCCCCACGGAATCATGGGGTTCACCCACGCCATGACGTTGCGCACGCGGATGCCGATGAAGACCATGGTCGACACGGCGAAGAGGAACGAGATGAAGCCCAGGCTGATGAGGCCCAGGAAGTCACCGTCCGCGGCCGTCTCCTTCCACGGCATGAAGCAGGAGAGCACCACCAGCGCCGCGCCCCAGAAGGCGATGCGATCCGAGCCCTCCAGCTCCCCCAGGAAGTTGCGCGCGTCCGCGAGCAGGACCTCGGGGTCTTCGATGGGCGAGCGGCTGGAGTCCCGGCTGTCGCGGGCCCAGGGATCGGGTGAGCCCCCGTCGGAATCGAGGTCGTCCTCGTCGCGGGGCACGGGCGCTGGTGCTCGGCGGGCGGCGGTGCTGCGCCCGGGCGCGGCCTTCGCGGCGGGCCCGCTGCGGGTGGGCGGACGCTGCGCGCGCTCCTTGGCGATGTCGTCCATGCTCCGCACGTTGGTGGAGTCATCACCCGCCGGCGGCGTCGCGGCCTTGACGCCCGGCTTGGAGCGCGTCGGGGCGGGGCGTGCGCGCGGCACCGGCGCGGAGGGACGCGCCTTGGGCTGTGGCCCGACCCCGGTGCTCTCGTCACCCCCGGACTCTTCCTCGGCACCCGCGAGGAAGGACTTGTCGATGATGTAGTCGCATTCGGGGCAGATGGCGGTGTCGTCCGCGACCTTGCTCTTGCAGCCTGGGCAGTTCAGGGCCGGTGCTCCGGGAGGGGGGAACGGCCCGGCATCTTCCCGGCCCTCGCGCGCGGCTGTCAAACCCGTTCAGCGCCATAACCCCTGGATTTTCGCGGGGAATTGACCTACCCCCTCCGGACATGGCCCGCTTGCCCGCCGCCGTGTCCACTGGCCTCCTCCTGTTGACCACGTGTGTGCGCGTGGTGCCGCCATCCGACGTGGGAGGGCGGCCGGACCGGGTCCTGGAGCGGATCGCGGACTGGGAGGATCGCCGCTCGCTGGGAGGAGGCGAACTCGTGCGGCTCGCCACGTCGGCCCCGGACGCGGTGATTCGCGGCCGAGCGCTGCGTGCACTCGGACGCATCCAGGACGTGAGGACGCTGGACGCGGTGCGGGTCGGGCTGACGGCGCCGGACGCGACGGTGCGTGACGAAGCGGCTTTCGCGGCAGGGGAGCTGGCGTTGTCATGGGAGCCCCTTCCGGAGGCTGCCCGGATGGCGCTGAGCGAATCGCTGACGATGGCCGAATCCACCGAGGCCGAGCCCACGGTGCGGATCACGCTGCTGGAGTCGCTGGGAAAGCTGGCCACGCCCGGCGCGGTGGAGGTCCTGACCGCGCGCCTGTCGCCGCCCGACGGTGCGTGGGCCGGGCCCGCGGCGAAGGCCCTGGGCGTGGCGGCGCGCAAGGCCGGAGGACCGCTGGTGGCCCAGGTCCCCCTGGCGACGATGGTGGCGCTGACGGAGTCCGCGCGTCCCCAGGCGGTGCGCTACGGCGGGGCGTACCTGCTGGCGACGGCGAAGCGTCCGGAGGCGGTGCCCGCGCTTCGAGGCTGCGCGGGCGATGTGGATCCGGACGTGCGGGCCCACTGCGTGAAGGGGCTGGGGGACGTGGGTGGAGCGGCTGACGTCCCGGTGTTGGCGCCGGTGCTCGCGGATTCCACGCCACGGGTGGCGGCGGAGGCGGCGCGCGCGTTGGCGAAGTGGGCGGCGAAGTGCCAGGCCGAGGAGGGACCCCAGTGTCCTCCGCTGGTCGCGCTGGCTACGCTCGTGCCCCAGGTGAAGCAGGTGGCATCAGGAAACGCGGCCTGGGGGCATCCACTGCTGGCGGTGGCGCAGCAGGGCCTGCCGGTGAGCGCTCAGCCCCTGTGGATCAACCTCCGGCGCGCGCTGGCGGAGGCCGACCGCGTCGCCACGTCCGAGGAAGCACACGCGGATCTCGCGTGGCTGGACTGCCGGGTCGCGGCGGCGATGGACCGTCAGACCGGCGAACTGAAGCAGGTGCAAGGGTGCGGCTTCGGCCGCGTGTCCGAACCCCGGCGGCTGTCCCTGGGCCTGCACGAAGTGGCGAAGTTCACCCCGGTGCTCGCGGCTGCCTCGGCGCCGAACAAGGGTGCCCCGGTGTCCGCTGCTGCATCGCCGCCGAACACCGCATCCCCGACGCCCGGAGCAGCCTTCGCGGTGCCGCTGCTGGACCACGCCAGTCCCCTGGTGCGAGGCGCGGCGCTGGACGCGCTGTCCGAACGTCCGGTGCCGGAAGCCAAAGCGCCAGTCCGAGCCCTCATCGCGGGAGACGACGCGGTGGTGGCGGCGCTCGCCGCGTCCACGGCGGGCAAGCTGCAGGACACCGAAGCACTGCCCGCGGTGGAGGCCCTGGCGGCGCGGGTGCCCCGGGAGCCGGACCTCGCGGAGTCGGTGGCGGGCGCGCTCGTCGCGTTGCAGGGAAGGGCGGCCGAACCCCGCCTGCGCGAGTGGCTCCACCACCCGCACGCGAACGTGCGCCGCGTCGCGGCCGAGTCCCTCACGGCGCTGACGGGCGCCCCGGTGCGCTCCGCCAACGTGGAGCTGCCCAAGGACACGTACCGCCCACCGGCCGCGCCGCCGGGCACGACGCTCACGCTGCGCACGCGCAAGGGCGACATCACCGTCCTGCTGGAGCGCGACGCGCCGCTCACGGGCGGCAACCTGGTGGCGCTCGCGAAGCAGGGCTACTTCCGGGGCATCACCTTCCACCGCGTGGTGCCGGACTTCGTCGCGCAGGGTGGGGATCCACG
>NZ_RAWD01000274.1:0-13168 GCF_003612065.1 Corallococcus sp. CA047B | reverse complement strand
GCTGGGGGGGGCGGGCGCGACCACCACGTTGATCACCGGCTGCTTCCAGTTCGGCGTGGACCCCACGCACCCGCTGCTGCGGGCCTTCCCGCCCATCATCCACCTGTCCACGCAGGAGTCCCGCAGGGCGTCTTCGCTCGCCGCCACCGTGCAGCTCCTCTCCGCGGAGACCGCCGAGCCGGGCCCCGGGAGTGCCCTCGTGGTCGGCCGTCTGGCGGACGTGCTGTTGGTGCAGGCGCTGCGGGCCCAGGCGCTGCTCGCGCAGTCGGGGGATGCGGGATGGAAGGCGCTGGCGGATCCGGCCATCGGGAACGCGCTGGCCCTGATGCACGAACAGCCCGGCGCGCCCTGGACGGTGGAGCGGCTGGCCGCGGCCGTGGGCCTGTCGCGCTCCGGGTTCGCCGCGCGCTTCCACTCGCTGGTGGGGGAGACGCCCCTGCACTACCTGTCGAACTGGCGGATGACCCGCTCCGCGCGGTGGCTGCATGAGTCCGACGACAGCCTGGACGCCATCGCCGAACGCGCGGGCTACGAAAGCGCGCCCGCCTTCAGCAAGGCCTTCAAGCGCCGCTGGGGCATGGGACCCGGTGCGTATCGGCGGACGCCTGCGCCTCGTGTGACACTTCCGACCTCGTTTGACACATAGGTCTCAAAATCAAGAGAATCTGGAAATATCTCCTTTCCCCTCCAGGAGTCTTCCAGCATGTATGCAGGTCTCAAGCGGTTCGCGGTCTCCCTCACCACCTCGCTGGCCGCGCTGTGTGCGGCGTCCGCGTTCGCCGCGCAGCCGCTGACGGGTGTGTACCGGGGTGAGGTGTACTCGCAGCCGAACACGGTGAACGCGTACTCCACCTGGCTGGGCTTCGACGTGAAGATGGGCCAGGGGCATCAGGCCAAGGACAGCTGGGGCAACATCGAGAACCCGGGCTGGCAGCTGGGCGCGTGGCGCACGTGGGTGAAGGCGAAGGCGGGCCGGCGCTTCAACTATTCGGTGGCCATGTATCCCAGCGGCCAGGGCAACCTGGCGTCGTGCGCGGCGGGTGCGTATGACCAGCGCTTCAAGAACCTAGCGTCGAACCTGGTGGCGTACGAGCTGCAAGGCACCATCATCCGGCTGGGCTGGGAGTTCAGCGGCGGTTGGATGCCCTGGTACTCCGGCAACGGGCAGCAGGCGAACTTCGCGGGTTGTTTCCGGCGCATCGTGACGGCCATGCGCACGCAGCAGCCGAACGCGGGGTTCGAGTTCGACTGGAACCCGAACTACGACATCTCCGCGGCGGACCTGGCCGCGACGTATCCGGGGGATGCGTATGTCGATTACATCGGGTTGGACATGTATGACCAGGGTTGGAACGGGGCCTATCCGATTCCCGCGGGCTGCACCGGTTCGTGCGCGCTCACGCGCTGGCAGTCGGTGTGGAACAGCCAGTTCGGGCCGGCGCTGACGAAGTTCAAGAGCTTCGCCCAGTCCCATGGCAAGCGGCTGTCGGTGCCGGAGTGGGGCGTGAACGACGGCGCCACGATGGGTGGTGGTGACGACACGTACTACGTGCAGCAGATGCTGGCGTTCATCTTCAACCCGACGAACAACGTGGGTTACCACTCGTACTTCGACATCCAGGCGGGTGACGGGCACCACCAGCTCTCCAGCGCGGACAACACCGGGGGCAACACCTTCGTCACCGAGTTCCCGAATGCCGCCGCGATCTTCAAGAACCACTACGCGGGGCTGGCGCAGCCCACGCAGTGGTCCACCACGAAGGCGACGGTGAGCCCGGCGACGGCGACGCGCGGCCAGTCGTTCAACGTGACGGGCTCGGTCACGTCGCCCTCCGCGCAGACCGTGGTGGTGAAGTATGAGATCCGCAACGCGTCCACCACGGCGCTGGTGACGGACCGCACGTACACGGCGCAGGCCTTCATGGCGGGACAGACGCGAAGCTACACGTCCGCGTTCGTCATCCCCACGTCGCTGAGCGCGGGCACCTACCGCGTGGACACGCTTGTCTTCACGGCGGACTGGTCCCAGACGCTGCTGTACCGCAACGACACGACGTTCACCGCGAACTGAGGCGGTGACCCACGGACCGTCGGAGGATGTTGTCTCCGGCGGTCCGGGGCCGTGCCCTGTCAGACCGCATGCCATCACATCATGCCCGATGAGGCGCTCTCCGCAGCGCTGGAACCGAAGGAAGCCGAGTTCCTGATGGCGGTCGGCTACAACATGAATCCTGGCAAGGACGTCATCATCCTGCCCATTATGCGGGACGTCGCCTATGCCCTGGTGCTCCCAAAACACAAGGGATGGCATCGCTCCTACAACTCATTCTCCTGGTCCAATTCGGGCGGACAACCGCGATGACGAAGATGGTGGCGGCGGAAATCAACCAGTGGCGCGGAGCATGACCCATCCATGAACACTGAAAACGGGCAGCCTGCATCTTCAGCAAAGAACAACTACTTCATCCTCAGGAGCGAGGTCCTGGATGGGTATTGCGCCATTTTCCTGACGCCGACTGGGATGCCTGACATCCACAAGCCCGCGACTGGCGTGCGCATGGGGGATGCCTACCCGCAGGGACTGCGCTTCCAGATGGCCAAGGAGGAGAAGGGGTTGAAGGTTGCGGACATCATCCCCAATGCCCTCGGCTACTTCATGGTCTCCGCGAGGATGAAGACCTTCTTGGAACAGCACGCTGGCGTGGAGATTGAGTTTCTCCGATTCACGCTCCTCAATCATCGTGGGCGCGTTGCCAGTGAAGATTGCTACATCGCGAATGTCCTTGGTGCTCAGGACTGGGTTGATGCGGAGAAGAGTGATGGGACGCGGAAGGCGAGCAATCCCAGTCGGTTCCTCTTTCTGAGGCGCCTCGTGCTTGACGAAAGCAAGGTGAATCCAGAGGTTCGGCTCTTTCGCGCGGTGACGGTGCCGCGGCTTCCCATCGTACGCCAGGACTTCAAGGAGCTTCTTGAACGGGAGGGTATGACCGGGCCGGTCTTCTACCCGGTAGGAGCCGAAGTGGCCTTGACTCCATGAGCCACGACTACGTCGAGATCGCACGCCACAATCAGTCCCTGATCCTCGCGGAAACGCTGGAGGCCCTTGCGCAATCACACGCGCCACCGGCCGAACTCTTCTCGAACGCGGCCGTGTGCTACCGGGTGCTGGCGCTCTGCACCCTGCTTCAAGAGGCGGACACGGAGGGCTTCGCTGGCCTCTTGTGCAAGGCCGGGCAGGCTCGGCTCGCCTTCCTGGAACTCGCATCACAAGGGACGCGGCGCTACGAGCCGGGGTTCCTGCTCGCCAGTGACAACTGCGGCTTCAGTGATGCGTTGGCCTCCGGTGACCTGGACACGGCTCGCGCCATCGCCCGCCTTTCCCCGGCGCGGCATGGGCAGGACCTCGAATACGAGGAGGATTTTCTCTTCACCCGCTTCCTGCACCTCTGGGTGCTTGCGCCGCGCGACACCGCTGGATTGGAGCTGGCGCTGGAGCGCTGGGCGTCCGTGGTGGAGGAGGGTGACCCTGACACGCGACTGTCCGCATGCCGTGCGTTGATGGAGAAGAGCCCGGACCGCTTCTCCCTGGCGCTCCAGGCGCTCGTGACCGAACGCAAACGTGAGTATCGCGCCTATCGCAAGCAGCTCGACTTCGACGAGGAGGTCGCGGCGACGACGGGGAAGGTCTACCTCGACGGACTGGCGCTCCTGCGGCTCGCCGAACTGGAGGGCCTGGGGCCCCTGCCTGCGTACGAGCTGCTCCCCGAACTCGCGAGGATTCCGCTCGGAACCCCGCTGCCCGGACCGCAGGCCTGGCGGGTGGGATGAGCCTCAGTTCGGGACCGCCACCGCCTGCTCCAGGCCCTCGCTCCACTCCAGCAGGCACGAGGCGTCCACCAGGAACGTGACCTCGATGCGGTTCTGCGCGCAGGAGTAGTAGAGGGTGAAGGCCGGCTTCCACCGGTCGCCACCCACGTCGGGCCGATGAGCGACCTCCAGGGTGAGGGTGGCGTCGCGCCAGTCCAGGTCCACGCTGAATTCCTCCTGGTCTGTCTGCCATTGCCGGAGGGCCCGCAGCAGGGCGTCGAAGCGCTCCCGGGGCACGACGACCTGTGGCAGCCGGATGTCGAAGTCGTCGACCACTTCGTTGAAGCTGGAGGCGTCCCTTCGGAACATCGTTCCCGTGCTTCGCAGCTCCAGGAGCAGGCAGGGTTCTCCATTGAGAACCATGCTCCGGCGGATGCTTCCTTCCAAGGTGTTGTAGCCAGCGTTCGACGGGAGGCGGAAGGTCACGGACACTGCGCGGGATGACGGGCCCTACGCGCCCGGACTGACAGGTGTCACCAGCAGGCGCACCGCTTCGACGACCGACCGACGCCTCCTGCGGACCTCCGCAGGGCTCGGCGGGGTAGGGCCGGCGCAGTAGGAGAGCGGGAAGGACCAGGTCTTCGCGAGCGCCAGCACGAGCGCCAGCAGCTCGTCCGCCGCGAAATGCTTCGTCACCGTCCCCTCTCGCTGGGCCCGGGTGATGGCCGCCACCTTGTGCTGGTTGTTCTTGAGCACGCGCTCCGGGATGCCCGCCTCGGGGCCGTGCTCCAGTTCGTACCAGGTGGCCAGCCGCAGCACTTGCGGCCGCGCCTGGAAACCGTCGAACAGCTTCCCCGCGTAGGCCGGCAGGTCGCTCGCGTCGATGGGCGTCTCCTGCGCCACCTCCGCCACGTGCGCCTCGAACACCGCGTCGAAGAGCTGCTCCTTGCTGCCGAAGTACGAATAGATGAGCGCCTTGTTGCACCCCGCCGACGCCGCGATGCGATCCACGCGCGCGCCCGCGATGCCTCGCTCCGAGAACTCCGCCGCGGCCGCCTCCAACAGGCGCTGCCGGGTCTTCTGTGCGTCACCCGCCATACCTGCCCAACATGCCCCACCCCACTCCGGGTTGCACCCCGACACATGCCCGTTATATTCATGTAACCAACCAGTTAGTTGAAATGGAGTTCCGCCATGGGTGCTTCCCTTGAGTCGTCCCGCGTCTGGCTGATCACCGGTTCTTCCCGAGGGCTGGGGCGCAGCTTCGCCGAGGCCGTGCTGGCGGCCGGGCACCGACTGGTCGCCACCGCTCGCAAGCCGGAGCAACTGGCCCCGCTGGTGGAGCGCTACGGCGAGCGGGTCCGGGCGGTCGCGCTGGACGTCACGAAGCCCGAGCAGGCCCGGGCCGCGGTGAAGACCGCCGCGGAGGCGTTCGGCCGCCTGGACGTGGTGGTGAACAACGCGGGGTACGGCGACCTCGCGTCCATCGAGGAGATGACGGACGACGCCTTCCGCGCGCAGCTCGACACCAACCTGTTCGGCGTGGTGAACGTCACGCGCGCCGCGCTGCCGGTGCTCCGGGCCCAGCGCTCCGGCCACATCATCCAGGTGTCATCCGTGGGCGGTCGCCTCTCCACGCCGGGCCTGGGGGCGTACCAGGCCGCGAAGTGGGCCGTGGGCGGCTTCTCGGAGGTGCTGGCCAAGGAGGTGGCCCCCTTCGGCGTGAAGGTGACCATCGTGGAGCCGGGCGGCTTCCGCACCGATTGGGCGGGTGCTTCCATGACCATCCCCTCCATCGGGCCGGACTACGCACCCACGGTGGGCGCGGTCGCGGAGATGGTGCGGGCTCGGACCGGCAAGGAGCCGGGAGACCCGGACCGTGCGGCCCAGGTGCTCCTCCAGGTGGCCGCGCTGGAATCGCCGCCGCTGCACCTGCTGCTGGGCAGCGACGCGTTCGGGCTCGCCAGCGCACGGCTCGATGCGCTCAAGGCCGAGGATGCGCGGTGGAAGCACCTGTCGCTGTCCACCGACTTCCCGGCACCCGCGAAGTAGCCGCTACCAGAGGTTGCGCCCGTCCAGGAACACGACGCGCACGGCGTCCAGGTTGAAGTCGTCGAACAGCCGCGCGTTGATGCCCACCTTGAACCTGCCGGGCACGACGGCGTTGTTCTCCCAGACGGGCGTGTCCGTCCAGGTGCCGCAGCCACAGACCTGACAGTGGTGGTGCGCGACGGGCGCGTTGCGGTCGTACGTGCCCACCTGCTCGCGGCTCGTGAACTTCACCTGCTCCGGGTCGTAGTAGGACCAGAGCGGTCCCCGCTTGGCGCAGAACGTACAGTTGCAGCGGGTAACTTCCTTCGGCGGCGCGGTGACCTCGAACCGCGTCGCACCGCAGTGACAGCTTCCCTTCAGCGGGGCGATTTCACTCATCCCGCCATCATCCGCGAGTGCGTCCGCGCGGGGAACGTGGGCTGGCCACTCTGTCCGTGCTTCGACGCTCCGCGCCCGCATCCGTCCGCCTTGACAGGGGCAGGGGAGGGCTGATGAGGATGCAAGTCATTATCAAATCAAAGCCAGGAAGCCGGGAGGGCGGTGACTCCCTCCCGGTCCTTCACCCTGCCACACAGCCTGTCTGTGTTTGGCGCCCCGGGTGGGTTGCTACCCCGGAGCGCTTGCGCCCCGTTTGGGGCGTCAACGGCTCAGGCGCGCTCGACGCGGATGCGCGCGGGCAGGCCGTTGAGGCTGTCCTCTTCCTCGGTGCCCTTGAGGCCTTCGGGGCCCACGTGGATCTCCGTGGCCAGCGTCTCGCGGGACACTTCCTCGCGGGCCGCGTCCACGACGCGCTTCACCCGGTCATCGCCGTCCACCCACAGGCGGATGCGGTCGGCGTAGCCCAGGTTCAGGTCCTTGCGGGCGCCCTGCACGCGCGCCAGCAGCTCGCGCACCAGGCCCTCGTCTTCCAGCGCCGGGGTGAGCTGGGTGTGGAGCACCACCACGCCCACGCCCGAGCCAGCGGCGGCGTAGCCGGGCTGCGCCTCCACCAGGGTCTCCAGCTCCTCGGCGGGGAAGACCATGTCCTCGCCGCCCACGTTCAGGGCGACCTTGCCCGTCTGGAGCAGCTCGTGGTGCAGCGCGCGGCCGTCGCCGGAGTCGAACGCCTTGCGCACCGGCGCGAGCTTGGGGCCCAGCCGGCTGCCCATGGCGCGCAGGTTGGGACGCACGCGGTAGCGCACCACGTCCGCCTCCGGGCTGCCCGGCTCCACCAGCTTCACGGTGTGCACGTTCAGCTCGTCGGAGATGAGCTCCTGGTACACGGCCACGCGCTCGGACAGCTCGCGGCGCGACAGGATGACGTCCGCGCGGGACAGCGGCTGGCGCACCTTGAGCTTGTTGTCCGTGCGGACCTTGAGGCCCAGCGACACCAGCTCGCGCACCGCGCCCATCTCCGCGGCCAGCCCCTCGTCGATGAGGCTCGCGTCCACGTCCGGGAAGCGCGCCAGGTGCACGCTCTCCGGCTGCGTGCTGGGCCACGGCTTCACCACCAGGTTGCCCCACATCTCATCGGTGAAGAACGGGATGAAGGGCGCGGACAGCGCGGTGATGGCGGTGAGCGCTTCGTACAGCGTGAAGTACGCGTCCTGCTTGTCCTGTTCGAAGCCCGGCGCCCAGAAGCGCGAGCGGCTGCGGCGCAGGTACCAGTTGGACAGCGCGTCCACCAGCGCCACCATCCGCTGGGCCGCGTCGTACACCTGATACGTGTCCAGCGCCTTGGAGACGTCGCGCAGGGTGAGCTGCACCTCGGAGAGGATCC
Source organism: Corallococcus sp. CA047B (assembly GCF_003612065.1). Lineage (NCBI taxonomy): Bacteria > Pseudomonadati > Myxococcota > Myxococcia > Myxococcales > Myxococcaceae > Corallococcus > Corallococcus sp. CA047B. Next base: position 5,550 of record NZ_RAWD01000274.1, on the reverse strand, counting down.
ACCGGTCCAACACGGGCCGGTCCTTCACCGCGCGCCAGCCCTCGCTCTTGCGGATGGCCAGCCACGGAGCCTCCGTCGCGCCCGCGTTGCCCTTCGCCGGGTTGAAGCCGTCGATGTTCGCGTAGATGGTGAAGAACGAGTAGACGTTGCGCAGCTTGACCTGGAAGTCCTTCTGCAACAGCCGCACGTTCGCCAGCGAGTGGCGCGTGTTGGACCAGGTAGGGCTCGCCGCGTAGAAGAACCACCGGAACGCGTCCGCGCCCGGGGCCTTGGTGGCGGGGTCTTTGAGCACCACGCGCTCACCGGCCGGGAGCCGGGGCACCTCCACCGGCATCACGTCCGCGCCGCGCGCCGAGGGCTTCACGTCCAGCGCCTGCAGCTCCGCGGGCGCGAGCAGCACCACGCGGCGCTTGAGCTTCTTGTGCACCTTCACCGTCACGGTGACGGCGGTGCCCGGCCGGTCCGAGCGGAAGAGCTGCACGCGGGCGCCCTCCTGCGTGTCCAGGCCCTCCAGGTCCTCGCGCGCGATGAGCGCCACGCCGGGCTCCGCGGGGACGCCGGCCTCCGTGGCGGTGAGCACCGCGAAGTCCATGCGCACCTCGTCCAGGATGATCTCCGGCGGGGTGTAGTTGCCCTTGGACTTGGACTCCTTCTTGCCCTCCTTGTCGGAGACGTGGCCCAGCACGATGCAGCTCTTGTAGGGCATGGGCCACTCACGCTTCGGCGTGAGCCCCATGCGCTTCTGGGTCTCCTCGTCGAAGATGAGCGTGCTCACCATCAGCAGCGAATAGAACCAGCCGCGCGTCTGGTCGATGGCCTCCGAGATGAAGTCCGCCGGGAACGCGCGGTTGAAGGTCTCCTTGGAGCCTTCCGCGTGCGGGAAGCCCCACTGCGCGAAGGGCATGCAGCCAGAGTCGAACCACACGTCCACCACTTCGGGGACGCGCTGGAACTTCCCGCTGGCGCCGGCCTTCTCGTAGGTGACCTTGTCGATCCACGGCTTGTGGACCAGCAGGTGCTCCGCGTTGGACTCGTGCGGCTTGCCGGCGAGGAACGCCTTCAGCTCCGCCTCCACGGCGGCCACGTTGTTGCCCGGCTTCTGGCGCAGCTCCGCGATGGACGGCACGGCTTCCGTCTCACCCGTCTCCGAGTGGATCCACAGCGGCAGCGGCGTGCCCCAGTAGCGCTCGCGCGACAGGGCCCAGTCCACGTTGTTGGCCAGGAAGTCGCCGAAGCGGCCGTCCTTGATGTGCTCCGGCACCCAGTTGACGTTCTGGTTGTTGGCCTTGGCCTGCTCGATGACCGACGTGGTGCGGATGTACCAGGCGGGCCGGGCGTACTGGATGAGCGGGTCCTCGTCCGCGCGCCAGCAGAAGGGGTACTCGTGGCGGTACTGCTCCGTGTGGATGAGCAGCCCGCGCTCCTTGAGGTTGCGCTGCAGGTCCTTGTCCGCGTCCTTCACGAAGCGGCCGGTGACGAGCGGAACCTCTTCGGAGAACGTGCCGTCCGGCTTCACCGCGCAGCGCATCTCCAGCGCGTCCGGGTTCTTGAAGCGCAGCCGGTCCTTGCGGAACGCGTCGTAGTCGTCTTCACCGAACGCGGGCGCCGTGTGCACGATGCCCGTGCCGCTGTCGAGCGTGACGAAGTCCGCGGCCAGCACGCGCCAGCCCACCGAGTCCTCGCCGCCGTCCTTGAGGGGCAGCGTCGCGTCCGCGTCCTTCGCGAAGTAGGTGTCGAAGGGCGGCGTGTAGCGCTTGCCGACCAGCTCCTTGCCCTTCTGCGTGGACAGCACCGGCAGGTCCTTCTTGAGCTTCTTCGCCAGCTCCTCGCGCAGCGCGGCGGCGATGATGAGCTTGCGGTCCCCGGCGTCCACGGTGACGTAGTCCACCGACGGGTTGACGGCCGCGTACATGTTGGACGGCAGCGTCCAGGGCGTCGTCGTCCAGATGAGCAGCGCAGTATCCGGCGCGTCGCGCAGCGGGAAGGCCACGTAGACGCTGGGGTCGTCCACCGTCTTGTAGCCCAGGCCCACTTCGGCCGCGGACAGCGCGGTGCCGCCGCGCGGCCACCACCACACCACCTTGTGGCCCTGGTACAGCAGGCCCTTCTTGAACAGCTCCGAGAGCGCCCACCACACGCTCTGCACGAAGCCCCGGTGGTAGGTGACGTAGGCCTCGTTCAGGTCCACCCAGAAGCCGATGCGCTGGGTGAGCCGCTCCCACTCGGCCGTGTAGCGGAAGACGGACTCGATGCAGCGCTCGGTGAAGGGCTCGACGCCGTAGCGTTCAATCTCCGCCTTGCCGTGGATGCGCAGCTCCTTCTCGACCTCCACCTCCACCGGCAGGCCGTGCGTGTCCCAGCCCGCCTTGCGCGGCACGTAGTGGCCCCGCATGGTCTGGTAGCGGGGGAACAGGTCCTTGATGACGCGCGTGAGGACGTGGCCGTTGTGGGGCAGGCCGTTCGCGGTGGGCGGCCCTTCGTAGAAGACGAAGCTCTTGGCCCCTTCGTTCGCCTTGAGCGATTTCTCGAAGATGCCGCGTTCCTTCCAGAAGGCCAGGACGCGGCGCTCCTCGGCCGGGAAGTCCATCTCCACGGGGACCGCGTCGAACAGGGACGAAGGCTTTTCAGACATGGCCGCTTGATACCACCGGACAGGCCCGCTGGCAGTGAATCCGGGCCCTTGGAACCCGCCCTGACCGGGGGTGGACAAGTTGGCTTTCACTGAAATTCATGTAATCCCGGGTGGACTGGTGGCACCTTGCCCGCTTCCCGGGCAGCCCCTGGAGGTCCCCACGTGATGCATGTCCCCCGTCGCACCCCCTCATCCTTCCCGTCCGCTGTCGCGCTGCTGGCGGCGCTGGTGCTGTGCCTGGGCGCGGGTCCGGCGCGGGCGCAGGTGTCCCGGACGCTGAGCACGCCGGGGCCCACGGCGCAGGCGCAGAAGGTCTACAACCTGCTGACGGACCTGGAGAACAACAGCCGCAACGGTGGGACGAAGCAGACCATCATGGGCCAGCACTGCGAGGCCCAGAAGGAGGCCTACGCGGGCGAGTACTGGGTGAAGGTGGGAGACATCTCCGGCCGGCGTCCGGGCTTCGTGGAGTTCGACTTCGGGCCGGGCAACTACCGCGCCACCTACAGCGAGCCGTACGTGGACTACGCGGTGGGCTTCGCGCGCGACCGGTTCATCTACGGTGAGGGCATCGTCGGCTTCAGCTTCCACCAGTCCTATCCGGGCGCGTCGGTGAAGAGCTGGCCGAACACCTTCCGGCAGTCCTGGATGGACTACAACTGGATGGGCCGGGTCATCAACTGGCAGGCCAACACGGCGGAGTACCAGGCACTGCTGCGCGACCTGTCCTTCGCGGCGGACAAGCTCACGATTCTACGGGACGCGGGCGTGCCGGTGCTGTTCCGCCCCTTCCACGAGATGAACAAGAAGGGGAGCGCGTCCCCGTTCTGGTGGGCGAACCACGATCCGTACCAGTACCGGCAGCTGTGGAACATCGCGCACGACTACCTGGTGAAGACGCGCGGGCTGAAGAACCTCATCTTCGTCTGGTCGCCGTATGAGTGGGACGGGACGTACGGCGGGGACGCGGCGGCGTACTACCCGGGCAGCGACCGCGTGGACGTGGTGGCGGTGGACATCTACCACGGCAATCCCTACTTCCCGGCCCAGTTCTACACGGGGCTTGGGGGCTACAACAAACCGCGCATGGTGGCGGAGACGGACAAGCTGCCGGTGCGCTGGGGGGACAGCCGCTACGGGACGGTGTCGGAACTCGACGCCCGTCCGTGGGCCATCTACTCCGTGTGGGGCGACTCGCTTGTCTACAACCTGGGCACGACGAGTCCGAACGACTGGAACGTGTCCAGCAACTACAAAGCCATCAAGGACACGTATGGGTACTACGGGACGTACTGGCGGGTGCTGACCGGCGGGAGCAACGCGACCTACAACTGGGGCGCGTTGCGCTGACGGGACGCGGTCACCAGTTCGTGGGGCGGTAGTCCTTGAAGAAGTTGCCCCAGACGAACTCGTTCGTGTTGATGGCGGTGATGATGGGGTCGACGATGCGCGCGGCCCCGTCCACGATGTCAAGCGGGGGCTGGAAGTCCAGCTCCTGCACCTTGCGCTCGGCGTGGAGGATGGGGTCCTCGTCCGTCACCCAGCCGGTGTCCGCAGCGTTCATGAAGATGCCGTCCCGGGCGTAGTCCGCCGCGGAGGTGAGCGTCATCATGTTCAGCGCGGCCTTGGCCATGTTGGTGTGCGGGTGCTTGTCCGTCTTGGTGCCGCGCGAGAAGCTGCCCTCCATCGCGGACACGTTGACGATGTGGCCCGGCTGCGAGCGGTCGCGCATCATCAGCGGCTTCAGCTTTCCCACGAGGATGAAGGGCGCCACCGCGTTGATGAGGTGCACCTCCAACATCTCCGAGGTCTGCACCTCCGACAGCTTCAGGCGCCAGGAGTTCGTCTTGCGCAGGTCCACCTGCTGGAGGTCCGCGTCCAGCCGGCCCTGCGGGAAGAGCGCCTGCGTGTCGGGCTCCTGCTCCATCGCGTAGGGCAGGAGCGACAGCGCCGCCGACGAGTGGATGCCCAGCGCCGGGTCGCTGCTGCGCCACGTGGTGGTCGACATGGCCGTGCTCACGTCCGTGTCACCCGCGCTCAGCACGTTGCCCGGAGTGCCGGGGTTCAGGGCGGGCCGCAGCGCCGCGATGCAGGCCTGGTGGCCGGCGAGCAGCGGGCGCACCTCCTGGGGCAGGGTGTTCGCGTCCCGCAGCTCACCCTCCAGCAGGTGCCGGTAGAAGCCCGGCGGCCGGCGCACCGTCTGCGCCGCGTTGTTGATGAGGATGTCCAGCTTCGCGTGCGTCTCCTCGATGTGGCGCGCGAACAGCTCCACGCTGGGCGCGTGGCGCAGGTCCAGGCCGTGCACGTGCAGCCGGTGGGACCAGTCCGCGAAGTCCGGCTCGCGCGCATAGCGGAGCACCGCGTCCTGCGGGAAGCGCGTGGTGGCGATGACCGTCGCGCCCGAGCGCAGCAGCATCAGCGACGCCTGGAAGCCAATCTTCACGCGGGCGCCGGTGATGAGCGCCACCTTGCCGTTGAGGTTCGCCTGCTGCGTGCGGCGGGAGTAGTTGAAGTCCCCGCACGCGCTGCACAGCATGTCGTAGAAGAAGTGCAGCTTGCGGTACTCCTGCTTGCACACGTAACACTTGCGCGGCTCCTCCAGCACGCGCTCCTCGGTCTGCGTGGGCGGCGGCGGGGGCAGCATGGGCAGCGTGAGCACGGGGGCGCGGCGCAGCGCGCGGATCTCCGTGTTGGCGCGCACGACGCGGTCCTTCTCGCGCTTCTCCACCTTGCGCTCGCGCTTGAGCGTGTTCAGCAGCTTCGACTTGGCGGCCTTGTCCGGGTGCACCAGCCGGCCCGCGGCGGCGAGCAGGCCGTGGTGGTCCTCTTCCGGAAGGCGGGTGAGCAGGATGCGGTGCTCGGTCAGCGTCCGCAGCAGCTCGATGGCGCGGCGCACCTCCTCCACGCTGGGGGTGGGG
>NZ_RAWD01000273.1:0-13209 GCF_003612065.1 Corallococcus sp. CA047B | reverse complement strand
GGCTCAAGGGCACCGCCCTTGGGCGCACGGGGGGAGGACGATCAGGATGGAGCGCACGGAAGAGGACCCGTCCAACGAGGTTGGAGGGAGCGCGTACCACGCGGGCCAGCGTCGTCCGGGAACCGTCCGGCGGGAAGTGTCGGCTTGTGCGCGCCCCGCGGCCCCCAGGTCGCCCCGGGGCCTAGAAGGCTCCGGACACGCCCACCATCTGCCGGCCAATCGAGGGGTTGAGCGACAGGGACGACACCCGCTTGGACGGGTGCGCGGAGTCGTCGGCGCGGCCGTGGAGCAGCAGGGGCACGGCCACGCCGAACGCGGAGCCGATGACGGCGCCGGTGAGCACGTCGGACAGGTAGTGCTTGTCCGCGCCCATGCGCAACAGGCCCACGGACGCGGCCAGCGGCAGGCCCACGCCCCAGATGAGGGCCTGGTGCTTGTAGCCGCGCAGCGCGGCGACGGTGCCGGCGGACACGACCAGGGAGAAGGCCAGGTTGGTGTGGCCGCTGTAGAAGGACAGGTTGTTGTCGGTGGGGTGGGTGGTGAGGCCCTTGTCGGCGTCGGACAGCACGTGGACGAAGGGGCGCTCGCGGCCCACGCTGAACTTCACCGCCTGGTTGACGACGGAGGCGATGACGGCGGTTTCAATCATGATGGTGGCGTCCTGGGCGAAGTACTCGCGGGACGCGCCGGAAGCGTGGCCCGCGGCGTACTGCGCGCCGAGCAGGCCCAGCGGCAGGCCCGCGAACCCGATGACGTTGCTCCAGGTGTCCGCGCGCTTGCGGGACGCTTCGGTGTTGCCCGCGATGCCCCGGCCCCAGCGGTCCAGGCGGTTGAGCGTGTCGGTGCCATCCGGGGCGCGGTCGCACCAGCGGCACTGCGCGGGGGCGAGGTCGTCCTTGAACACGGTCTCGCTGGAGATCCACAGCGCGCCCGCGGCGCCGGTGATGATGCCGTCCCGGGTCCAGTTGAAGCGCAGGGCGTGGGGCGTGTCGGAGGCCGTGTCCTGGGCGGAGGCGGGCGACAGCGGCGCCAGCGTCAGGAGGAGGAGCCAGAGGGCGGAGAGGGTCCGGAAGGAAGCGGGCATATGGGGCGGCGGAGCATAGAGGCGCTCCGCCCCCGTCCGGCAACCCCCGGTGCCCCTCGTTCAGCGGTTCGCGGCGGCGTCCTCTTCGACGAGTCGCGCCAGCGGGGTGGATGCCGAGGTCGGCATGGCCTATCAGCGCCTGAATGGCCTTGAGGGGCATGCTGCGCATCGCAAGGGGGAGCTCCCGTAGGTGTTGCCACCCGACCTGCCCTCTACGACCCGGGCCACCTGCTCGCGCAAGGGGAGGGCGGGATTGCCGTGCCCATTCTCGGCCCCCCCCATTCGGACGAGATTCCGACCGCGCCCGCGAGTCTTCAGGGCTCACGGAAGCGGGCCACGAAGACGCGCAATGCGTCGCCCGGTTTGGCTGACGTGTCGGACCCGGCGGTTATGACCGGGTTCTGCACGCCGCACCGGAGTGCAGCCAGGAGATGCGAGCGATGGGCAACCGCGGGTGGGCGGTGCTTTGGCTATGGCTCCTTCCCATGCGAGGGGAGGCCACGGCGTCGCCTGACTCCGAAGCCTCGGTCCCCAGGGAGCCGACCCGCTCCGGGTCTTCACTGGCACGGCTGGAGGTGGCGACGCTCGTGCTTCTGCCTCGCGCGGGCAGCGGTGAGGCCGAAGGCTTCGTCCAGTTGGAGCCCACGCTCATCCTGGATGGCGGACCGGAGTTCGGTCTCAACCTGGGCGCCCCCATCCGACTGCGCGGGTGGGGTGGCTCGGTCGGCGCGGGCCGCGTGCGGCGCGAGGACTGGGACCGTCTCTCCGACTGGGGCCAGCTCGTGCGCGGGCTCAAGCTGGGCTCGGACGCGGCGCCCGTGGGCGTGTGGCTGGGCGCCCTGGACGACTACAGCCTGCTGTCGGCGCATCTGGTGCGACGCTACTCCAACCGGACGAATCCGGACTACCACCCGGCGGGCGGCTTCGTGACGGGCACCTTCGGGCCGCTCTACACGGAGGCCTTCGCCTCGGATGTGCTGGGCGCGCGGTTGGTGGGGGCGGAACTCGCGCTGGACGTGGGACGCGTTCTCTTTGGAGCCAATGACCCGCCGGGGCGCTACTCGCTCGCTGTTTCCGCCGTGCATGACTGGGGACGCGCTGGAGGGCGTGCACCGTCCGTGACGCTGGCGCACCTGGACGCAACGGCGGTGGTGCTCAGGCGCCCGGGCCTGGAAGCGCACCTCTTGGCGGGCTGGGGAGGACGGCCGGGCACCGGAGGCGCCTGGGGCGCGGTGCTGGGCGTGGGGGCGGATGCGGTGACACCCGCGTGGGACGTGTCGCTGCGGCTGGAGGCGCGCAGGCAGCACGGTGGCTTCCGACAGGGCTTCTTCGGTCCGGACTACGAACTGGCGCGCTTCCAGACAGTAGGCCTGGAGGGTGTGCCGCTGGCCTCCATTCGCTTCCCGGACGGGTACTCGCTTCATGCGGAGGCCCGCGTGGGCTGGGATGGCGTGGGCTATCGCGGACTGCAACGGCACCTGATGCTGTCGCTGAGCGTGGAGACCTTCTCCTGGGGCCGCCTGGATGCGGACGGGCGGCTGTCGGTGCAACTCCTGGAGCGCAGCCTGGAGCTTGCGGTGAAGGGGCTGGGCGTGGGCCTGGGCCAGCCTGGGGCGCGCTACCTGGGCGCGGCGGAAGCGCGCTGGCGAATCGCAGCGGGGAAGCTCTACGCGGTTGCCACGGGGGGCACGCTGCTGTTCCCGGAAGGGGAAGGGACGCTGCGTCCAGGCGCATTCGCGTCGGTGGGCCTGGGGGTGGACAATGCGCGCTGACGTCCTGCTCGGGTGCGTAGCGCTCCTCTTCACCGGATGCGCCTCGTTGCCTCCCGGGCCCGGAAGGACGCTGGGCTACACCTCCCGCACGGCCACGGACTCCCCTGGGGTGCGAGCGTCGAACGACGAGCCACCGCATGCCTCCGCCCCGGTGCCGAGTGTCACGTCCCGTGAGGATGCGCCGCCGCTGTACCGCCGCAAGGCCGTGCGCGAAGTGGTGACGGGGGCGAGTCCCGTCCGTGCGGTGGCCATGGCGGACGTCGCCAGCTCCGACAACGCGCAGCAGGATGCCTGGGCGCAGTTGCTGACGAACGCGGGGGTGGAGGCGCGGGACGAACGCCCCCTGGGAGGCGCGCTGACGCCCACGCAAGCATCGCGACTGCTGGGCGTGCTTCTGAGCAAGCCAGTCACGTTGAGCACCTTCCCGCCCCTCATGGCCGCAGGCTTCATCCTGCGCGAGGTGATGGAGGGAGGCGAAGTCACGCGGCAGGAACTCCTGCGGCGGGTGGAGCGCTTCTCCCGGGAGCAGGTCGCGGTGCTGCGACCGGATGGCTATCTGGCGTGGGCACTCACCGGGCGAACTCAGCAGAAGGTGGCAACGGTCGAGTGGAGGGAGGGAGCCTTCCGCGCGGGCAACTTCGAACTGGGCCACTTCTACAGCGGCAAGGGCGGTGTCTTCCGCGCCGTGGATGCACAGCTCCACGAGGCGCACTGGCGCCCACTGGCCGAGGTGTACGACGACGCGGATTTCATCAACCGCTCGCTGGACGGCGCAGGGGATGCCTTCGTGGAGCTGTACCACGCGCTGGGACAGTTGCTCTCGCATCCCGTGGACAGCATCGCGGGGCTGAGCAACCTGCCGGCGGGCGTGGCGGCCCTTATCACGTCATCGCCCTCCTACTGGGAGCGCTTCCAGTCCATGACGCGTGGCGAGCAGATCCGCGAGGTGTCGCGGCTGACAACGGGCCTGCTCATCACCGGGGGCGCAGCGTCGGCCACGACACGGACGCTGAAGGGGATGGCGGTGGGAGCGGAAGTCTCGGTGCCGGTGCTCTCGTTGTCGGCGCAGGGCGCGCTGGCGTTGGAGCGCGTCGCGGTGCCAGCAGGGCGCGTGGCGTCAGTGTTGAGCGGCGGGCCCGGGGCAGCCATCATCCTCCAGCGGGCGAACACCGCCTCGAAGGGAGGAGCGCCTTCCCAGGGACCTGGGCAGTGGGGGCCAGCGAAGGAGTCGATGTCCACGCGTGCCCGGCGCTACCAGGAGCAGATCACGGGGCACTCGGCGGATGAGGCGTACTGGGTCGGCGGAGTGGGCAAAAACAGTGGAGGCGTGAAGTTCGATGGGTTCAAGGAAAGCGCGCTACTGGAGGCAAAAGGCCCCGGCTACGCGAACAAGTTTCTCGATACGCTTGATCCGAAATCCTGGTTTGAGCCAACAGGCGCCAAGGGGTTCATTGATCAAGCCCTGCGGCAACGGGACAGCGTTTTGGGCATGGGGATCGCGATTGAGTGGCACGTTGCTGAAGAAGGAGCAGCGAAGGCCATCCGGAAACTGCTCCAGGACAATGGGGTGCGTGAGATTACGGTCATCCACACCCCGGCACTGTGAAGAGAGAAAATCGTGACAGCCAAGACCCCTCCCGAAACCTACTACGCAGGGGCCTACTGGGGAGCGCGCAAGGAGTCGCCGGAGGAGTGCGCCCGACGCACGGCTGAGTTTCTTACCTTGCTGGCGCCAAGCGAGCCTTTCCTCTCTCAGTGGTACTTGCCCACGCGATCATCCAGGGAGTCGCGTGAGCACCCTCTGATGCCGCCCGATGTGCCGACGCTGACGGATCAGTTCCGGCTTGGCGTCAACCGCGAGAAAGGAGGCCCTGTCATCGAGAGACTGGGCTATGGCTTCTGGTTCGGTAACGGGGGGCGTGATTACGACCGTGCGAGCCTGCGCATCTACAGTGGGGGCTACTCGGAAGCGGGCTCAAACTCCTGTGTGTTGACGTTGCCAACGCTCGGTCGCAGTCCGAACGCGGAGCGGGTGATCACGGCTCCTGTTCTGACGGAGGTCGTACGCAGCATGGCACTGGCCTGGGAACCGGACTGGGCTGTGGCCATGTCCCATGCGCATCGGGACCTGGAAGATGAGGCAGCCAAGGCTGACGTGTGGCTTGGCTGGGTGACGTACCTCGCGCGTCAGCGGGGAACGGTGCCGCCGCTGCCTGCGCCTGTGCGCATCGAGCCGGTAGTGAACAGGGGCACGCTCATCGTCCTGACGCCTGAGCGCTTCACGGTGGCCAACCCCGAACACATCGCGTTGGCGCGACATGTGCGAGATCTGCTGGCCCGGGCTGGCCTCATGCCACGCACTACGGTCTGAGCTTCCTGGCTGAAATGGAAACCTCCGCAGAAGAATACTACGTGGGGGCCTACTGGGGGCCGCGCAAGGAGTCCCCCGAGGACTGCGCGCGTCGCACTGCGGAGTTGCTGACGCTCCTGTCCGCATGTGATCCGCTCCTTGCCCACTGGTACAAGCCCGCTCGCTCACGCAAGGACGCGCGAAAGCAACCCTTGATGCCGTCAGATCTGGCCACGCTCACGGAGTCTTTCCGGCGTGGCGTCAACCGCGAAAAAGGTGGGCCGGCCATTGAGCAACTCGGCTTCACTTTCTGGTTCGGCAATGGAGGCGCTAGGGGGGAAGACGTGGATCTGCGCATCACCTGCGGTGACGATGGTGGCGCCACCCCCAACTCCTGCGTGATGACGCTTCCGAGCATCGGGGCGAATGCGGAGCGGCTCAGCACCGCTCCGGTGCTATCAGGCGTGGTACGCAGCATGGCTCAGGCCTGGGAGCCTGATTGGGCCGCGGCCACATCTTGGGAGCACCGTGCGGCGATGGCCGAAACGCCCAGGGCTGGCGGGTTCGTGGGTTGGGTCACGTACCTGCCGCGCCGCCGGGGAGTAGTGCCTCCGTTGCCAGCCCCCGTCCGCATTGAGCCAGTCGACAACCGGGGAGCCCTCATCGTCCTGACTCCGGAACGGCTGACCGCAAGCAATCCCGAGCATGTCGAACGGGGAAAGCGCGTGGGGGAACTGCTGGCGAGGGCCGACGTGCTGGAGCCCGTCATCGCTCGCTGATTCGTCTGTGGCCTTTCGAGCCGGTAGGGCACGCACTGTGTGCCCCTCCAACGTGGATTGAGTAAGGGGGCACACCCGGGAACGGAAGGGGACGCGGAGAGATGAGGGCGAAAGGGAGTCAACGGCGTTTCCTGCCTTGGGTTTCCTATCGCGTCATCCCCTCGGCTCCCCTGGGAACGGTGCCTCGATTTCGCGCCCCAACTCCAACCGCGTGACGCTCTCCGACGGAGCCGTCCGCTTGTCGCGCAGGGTGACGAACTCCTCCGCCGCCGTGGGGTGGCGGACCTTCGCGGTTTCGGGTCGGGTGGCAGCCCCGCGACAACGGACTTCCCGGGTTCCGGAGGACAGCAGGCGGGCGGCCAACGGGCCAGGGTGTGGGAATGCGACGAAAGGAGCATGAAAAGGGCGCCCCTGGCCGTTCTAGAGTCCTCGCCCCGCATGTCCCGCCCTGGCCGCACACTCCATGTCTATCCCGATGCCGCGCGCCGTCAGGCCGCGCTGCGGGCGGAGCGGCGCGTGCGGGGCATCTCCCTGGGGACCCGCCTGCTCACGTGGGACGACTTCGTCCACGCGCTGGGTGGGGCGGGGGAGCTCAACCGGCGCCCCTGTCCGGCGACGGCGGCCCGCGCGGTGGTGGCCGGGCTGGGGGGCGCGCTGGGCACCACGCCGTTCGGCGACTACGTGCGCGAGCCCGCGTTCGCCCGGGCCGCGGCGGACGTGCTGCTGGACTTGAAGGCGGGCCGCCTCTCCGCGCGCGAGCTGCAGGACGCCGCGGAGGTGCTGCCGCCGGAGCGCCGCACGCGCGTGCGCGTCCTGGCCCGGCTGTACCACCTGTACGAGCAGCGGATGGCGGAACTGGGGCTCGCGGACCGCGAGGACGTGCTCCGAGGCGCCCGTGAAGCGCTGGACCGGGGCGCATGGCCCGCGGGCTGGGACGAGGTGACGGGGCTGGTGCTCCACGGCGTCTACGACGTGCGGCCCTCGAAGCTGGAGCTGCTGTTGGGGCTCGCGGCGGCGTGCGAGTCGCGTCGGGTGTCGCTGCGCGTGGAGACGCCGGTGGGTGGCTCGCCGGTGGCGGACGCGGCGCTGGCGGCGCTGTTCCGCGCCTTCGAGAACCGGGGCGAGTCCATGCCCCATGTGGACCTCTTCAAGGCGGACGTGACGTTCGAGGGCCGGCCCTTCACGGACCTGGGAAGGCACCTGTTCTCACCGCGCGCCGCGCGCGACGTGTTGAAGGACGCGGTGGACGGGCTGTCGGTGTGGAACGCGACGTCCGCGCGCGAGGAGGCCCGCATCGTGGCCCGCGACGTGCGGCGGCTCATCGCGGCGGGCAGCGCGCCGTCCGACATCGCCATCGCGTACCGCGACCTGGGCCCGGAGGCGGGCTGGCTGGCGGAGGCGCTGGGAGAGCTGGGCGTGCCCGTGCGCCTGCCCTGGGGCGAGCCGCTCGCGCTCGCGGGGCCCGTGCGTCTGGCGCTGGAGCTGCCGGTGCTCATCGAGGACGGCTTCCCGGCGGAGCGCGTGGCGGAGATCATCGCCAGCCGCTACGTGCCCTCGCTGTCGCGCGGAGGACCGGACGCGCCCGCGGCGCTCCTCGCGTTGGCGGCCGCGCGGGATGACCGGCTGGGCGCGACGCGAGGCAAGGGCGCCTATGACGTGCGGCTGGATGACCTCGCGCGCCGGATGCAGGCCCAGGGCGGCCGGCACAAGGAGGACGCGGTCAAGGTGATGGCCGTGCGTGCGCTGCGCGACCGCGTGATGCGGCTCATCAACGAGTGCCGCCACATTCCGAAGGAGGGCACGGCCGCGGAGCTGGTCGCCGCGTGGTGGAAGGTCGTGGAGCGGCTGGGCCTGCTGGACTCCGCGGGCAAGCTGGAGCCGCGCGAGGAAGGCACCCTGGGCGCGCGCATCGAGGACGCGAGGGCCCGGGACGACGCGGCGCTCGCGGCGTTCCAGCAGCGGATGGAAGCCCTGCTGCGCTCCCTGCGCGCGGTGGGTGGCGGACCGGACATTACCCGGCGCATGTTGGGGCGCTGGCTGGCGGATGCGCTGCGGGACGTGCACCTGCCCGCGCGCGGACCGAGCACGGGCGCGGTGGAGGTGCTGGACCTGGGCGAGGTGCCGGGCCGCACCTTCCGCCACCTCTTCGTCGCGGGGCTCACCGAAGGGCGTCTGCCCGGGCGCGACCCGCCGTCGCCGCTGTTGGGGGACGCGGAGCGCGTGGCGCTCAACCAGCACCTGAGCCGGGACGTGTTCCGGCTGACGGGCGGCGAGTTCGATGACCGCGCGCCCTGGAGGCTCACGGAGGACCGGCTGTTGTTCGCCAGCGCGCTCGCGGCGGCGGAGTCCTCGTTGAGCCTGTCGTTCGCGGTGAAGGCGTCGGGGGGCCAGGAGCAGGTGCCCTCGGCGTTCCTGGAGGAGGTGCGCCGGCTCACCGGTCATCTGTGGCGCACGCGCACGCTGCCGCCGGTGCTGCCGTTGGACGAGGTGCTCACGCGCACGGAGTTGCGGCGCACCGTGGCGCTGGAGGCGCTGGCGGGACAGTCCTATCCCAGCCTCCGCGTCACGGAGCCGGATCCGGCCGGGAGGATCCTCAAGGATCGCTTCGGCACGGAGGACTGGTTCCGGGGCGCGCGCGAACTGGCCCACATGGAGGCCGCGCGCCTGCGCTTCTTCGGCAGCGAGGAAGAGGCCACGGGCGAGTTCACCGGCGGCGTGCAGGGACCGGCGCTGGAACAGAAGCTGCGCGAGACCTTCCACTTCGGCCTGGAGCGGCCGCTGTCCGCGAGCGCCCTGGCGCGCTTCGGCAACTGCGGCTTCCAGGGCTTCGTCGCGTACGGCTTGAAGGTGGCGGAGCCGGTGGTGCCCGGCGAGGAGTTCGACGCCCGGGGACGCGGCACGTTCTGGCACCGCGTGATGGAGGAGGTGTTCCAGGCGCTCAAGGACGCGAAGCTCCTGGGGCAGGCGCCGGAGGACATCCCCAAGGAGGTGCTGGAGAAGGCCGTGAAGAAGGCCAGCAAGCACTTCGAGGAGCTGCACCACGTGGGGCACCGCGAGCTGTGGAAGCTGGCGGGGGAGAAGGCCCACGCGATGGTCCGGCGCATCCTCACGGATCAGGGCCGGGGGCTGCCGTTTGATCCGCTGAAGCCGGAGGGCTTCGAATTGAAGTTCGGCCCCGCGGCGAAGGATCCGCGCTGGAGCGACGTGAAGCTGCTGGTGGCGAACGACGCCATCGTCTTCGAGGGGCAGATCGACCGGCTGGACACGGCCGGCGTGGAGGTGGGCGTCATCGACTACAAGACGGGCCGCCTGGACAAGCGCACGCTGAAGGAGAACCTGCTGCGCTCGGACTTCCAGCTCCCGCTGTACCTCTACGCGGCGCGCGAGAGCGGCCACGTGGGAGCGCGCAACGCCGCGTGGTTCTCACTGCGCACGGGGGCCAGCATCCACCTGTCGGACGTGATGCCGCCCGCGGAGCTGGAGGACCTGCTGTCCACCGACCCGGAGGTGCGTCAGCGCGTGGCGGAGGCCCAGGGGCTCAACCTGCCCAACGCGGTGGAGACGCTGGTGACGCGCCTGCGCAAGGGGGACTTCCCGGCGCGGCCCAACGACTGCGGACGGTGCGGCTACCGCGCGGTGTGCCGCATCACCGAGCGGCGCGTGATGGACGAGGGGAGCGGATGAGCGACACCGCGCCCCACATGCTCGCGCTGGAGAAAAACCTGGCCCTGATGGCCGGCGCCGGCGCGGGCAAGACGTACAGCCTGGTGACGATGACGCTGCACCTGTTCGCGGGAGCGCGCGAGGCGGCCGCCGCGCTGCGGCCGTCGCGGCTGGGCATGCTCACGTTCACGGACAAGGCCGCCGCGGAGATGCGCAAGCGGGTGCGCGAGCGGCTGGACGCGCTGGCCCAGGGGGATGTGCCCCTGGACGCGGAGAAGGACCTGCGCGCGTCGCTCGCGAGGCTGGAGCGGCCGTTCCCCACGCAGGACGAGTGGCGCAAGGTGCGCGAGGACCTGGGCGCCGCGACGGTGGGCACCTTCCACTCGCTCTGCGGACAGATCCTGCGTCGCGCGCCGCCCGCGGTGGGCATCGATCCCGCCTTCGAGGTGCTGGACGAGCTGGAGTCCTCGGGCCTGCTGGAGGACGTCACCGAACGCGTGGTGCTGGACGCGCTGGAGGGCGGCGACGCGAAGGTGCGCGAGCTGTGCGCGGAGCTGGGCTTCTCCGGTTCGGGCTTCTCCGACGGACTCGTGGCCGCGCTGATGGATGTCTACCGCACGCTGCGCGAGGAAGGCCTCAAGGCGGCGACGGCCCGCGTGGGCGACGGCGCGGCGGACAAGGTGCAACTCGAAGGGCTCATCCAGGACTGCCGCCGACTGTGCAACGAGGCCCGGGCGCAGGACGTGAAGGGCGAGTGGAGTCCCCTGCTGTCCGTGTGTGAGCGGGCGCTGGAGGGAATGACGCCGGACACGTTCCTCCAGACGGAGCGCTTCCCCGCGCTGCGCAACGCGCTGCTGTCGGAGCCTCGCAACCTGGCGAACCTGCGCAAGGGCGCGGGCGCCTGCCTGAAGGAGCTGCTCTGGAGGGTGAAGGGCAAGAGCGACGGCTCGGTGCGGCGGCTGGAGGACGCGTACGCCGCGTGGCGCACGGCGCCTTTCGAGGAGACCTTCCGCGACCTGCTGGGCCAGTTGGAGACGCGGCACGATGCGGAGCTGACGCGGCGCAACGTGTTCGACTTCACGTCGCTGCTGGTGAAGGCGCGCGACCTGCTGCGCGACCATCCGGAGTTCCGCCAGCAGATCCAGGAGCGGCTGGGCGCGCTGCTGGTGGACGAGTTCCAGGACACCAACCGGTTGCAGTTGGAGCTGGTGCTGCTGTTGTCGGAGCGGCGGGAGGGCGGCCCACGCGAACTGGCACCGGGCGCGGACCTGGTGACGGCGCTGCCCCTGGAGCCCGCGTTCCTGTGCGCGGTGGGTGACCGCAAGCAGTCCATCTACGAGTTCCGTGGCGCGGACGTGTCCGTGTTCACGGTGCTGGCGGACAAGATTGAGGCGGAGGGCGGGGCACGCGGTTTCCTCCAACACAACTACCGCTCGCTGCCGGGCGTCCTGTCCTTCTTCAACCGCGCGTTCGCCGGACTGCTCGTGGCCAGGGAGGCGACGCCCCGTCCCTTCGAGGTCGTCTACGACGCGGCGACGGACGACCTGTCCCCCACGCGCCCGGAGCTGGCGGACGGTCCGGTGGTGGAGCGGTTGACGCTGCCGGAGGCCGACACCGCTCCGGAGCTGCGCGAGTACGAGGCGGACGCGGTGGCCCGCAGGCTGCGGGTGATGCTCGCGCCCGGAGCGCCCGCGACGGTGATGGCGGAGGACCGCAAGGGGTTGCGTCCCGCGAGGGGCGGAGACGTGGCCATCCTCTTCCGGACCTTCACGCACCTGGAGGAGTACCGCACCGCGCTGATCCGCCACGGCGTGCCGCATCGGGTGCTGCGCGGACGTGGCTTCTACGGGGCGCAGGAGGTGCGTGACCTCGCCTCGTTGCTGGCGCTCCTGTCGGACGCGGACGACGCGCTGGCCTTCGCCGCGGTGCTGCGCTCGCCGCTGGTGGGCCTGTCGGACGCTTCGCTGTTCCGGCTCGCGGGGGACCTGCCGCTGTCGCTCGGTTCACCGCGACTGGTGGACGCGGACGTGCGCGCCGCGATGTCCGCGCGCGAGCAGACACGGCTGACGCGCTTCCTGGACCTCATCCCCGTGCTGCGAAGGGAGCGCGACCGACTGGGCGTGCATGTACTGCTGCACGCGGCGCTGGAGGCGACCGGCTACCGCGAGGCGCTGGCGGGCTCCCCATACGCGGAGCAGGCGAGCGCCAACGTGGAGAAGCTGCTGTCGCTGGCGGCGCGCAGGGACGAGCGGGGAACGGGCGGCTGCGTGGCCTTCGCGCGCGAGCTGCGCCAGCTGGCGGACTCCGACCCGAACGAAGCGCAGGCGGACCTGCTGGATGAAGGCGATCCGCGCGCCGTGCAGTTGTTGACCATCCACCGCGCCAAGGGTCTGGAGTGGCCCGTGGTGGTGGTGCCCGGCATGGGAGGCCGCAGGCGCACCACTTCGGCCCGCGCGTACTTCGAGCGCTCTTTCGGCCTGGCGCTGCGGCCCTGGATGCCGGACTCGCTGGACACCTTCACCTCCGAGCGCTTCGAAGCGGTGCGTGCGGAATTGAAGGCCCGCGAGGACGCCGAATACCTGCGCCTGCTCTACGTGGCCCTCACCCGCGCCAAGGACCTGCTGGTGTTGTCGGGCGGAGAGGAGAAGCGCGCGGGCACCGACACATGGTGGCACCGCGTGGACCGGCGGCTGGACGCCGATGCACAGCTGAGGGCGCTCGCGAACGACGTGGACGTGGAGCGGTTGCCACCGCCCGCGGATCCGGAGCCCCCCACCGAGGAACAGGAGGCCCAGGCCCGGGACCGTGTCGAGTCCGCGCTGGCCCGGGTGTCCGGGACGGCATTCGATGATGGATCCGACGAAGCGGACGCGGCGTTCGATGAAGCACCGGTGATTGCCTCCGTGCGCGCGGTGCAGGACTTCCTCACGTGCCCGCGCCGCTATCACCACCTCCACCGGCTGGGGCTCGCCGTCGGCTCGGAGCCGTGGGAAGCGCCCGCGCGGTCGGCCCCGCTGCTCGTGGAGCCGGAGGGATGGCTGCCCGTGGAGCGTCCGGATCAGCTGGTGACGCGGCTCTTGCGTGAAGTGGACCTGTCACTGGCGGGGCCGGACGCGGAGGCCTCCGAGCGCCGGGCGCACCTGGAGCAACTGCTGCGCAGCGCGGGCCGGGATCCGGAGGAAGAGGGCCTGGGCGACGTGCTGGCCACGGCGGAGCGCTTCCTGGGCACGGCCTTCGCGAAGCGGCTCGCGGCCACGCCCGCATCCAGCGTGCACCGGGGGCTCGACTTCGTGCTGGACCTGGAGGACGGCGCCTCGCTGGAGGGCGTGGTGGATCTGCTCTGGGAGTCGCCGGAGGGGGAGGCCGTGGCGGTGCTCCTGCGCCCGGGCGCCCGCCATCCCCTGGGACCGGCCGCGTGCGCGCATGAGCTGGCGGCCCTGTCCCTGGCGGCGTCGCGGATGGTGCGTGACGGGGTGCCGGTGCGGGTGGGGGTGGCCTTCCTGGGCGAGGCGTCCCCGGAGCCGGAGTTCCTTCCGAAGGGGGGCGGCGAGGAAGGGGTTG
>NZ_RAWD01000272.1:0-13230 GCF_003612065.1 Corallococcus sp. CA047B | reverse complement strand
GCTCCATCCCCAGCCACAGCGCGGCCCGCAGCAGCCCGAAGCCCACCGCCACCAGCGCCGCCGCCGTGAGGTACGCGGCCAGCACGTCGCGAACGAAGGGCCCCATCACCTGCCCCCCTTGCGGCCCAGCAGCTTGCGGATCTGCTCCACCTCCTCCGCCGACAGCGGCACCGCCTCCACCAGCCGCGCCACGAGCGACGAAGCGGTGCCGTCGAACACCGTCGCCACCAGGTGCCGCACGCTCTGGGCCTCGTAGGCCTCGCGAGACAGCCGCGCCGAGTACAGGTGCCCGCGCCCTTCCTTGCGGCTGTGCACCACGCCCTTCTGCTCCAGGATGCGCAGCACCGTGGACACCGACGTGTAGGCCAGCTTGCGCTCCGGCGGCAGCGCCGCGAGCACGTCCGCCACGCTCACCTCCCCCTGCTTCCACACGAGCTGCATCAGCTCCAGCTCCACCGGCGTCAGCGGCCGGGACTCCTCGACGGACGGCGACCTGGACACGGCGGCGACCTCCCCTGACGACGAACTAAGGACTTAGTTCCAATACAACTAAGCCTTTAGTTGAGCGACGTCAAGCAGGCGGCCGGTGGAGGGGAAACGGGAGGGGGGTGCGGATTCCCACGCGTCAGGTGGGGCAAGTCCTTAAACTGCGGACACATGCTCCACGTCATACCTCTGGGCGGCCTCGGCGAAATCGGCCTCAACGCCATGGTGCTCGCCTGCCGTGGGGAGCTGCTGCTCATCGACGCCGGCCTGATGTTCCCCTCCGCGGGGATGCCCGGCGTGGACATCATCGTCCCGGACTTCACCCACCTGAAGCGCAACGCCGCGCAGTTCAAGGGCGTGGTGCTGACGCACGGGCACGAAGACCACATCGGCGCGCTCCCCTACCTGCTCGACGAGTTGCCCGTGCCTGTCTACGGCACGCGCTTCACGCTGGCGCTCGCACGCAACCGCCTGGAGGAGTTGGGCGTGGAGGCGGACCTGCGCGAAATCGAGCCGCGCTCGCCCTTCAAGGTCGGCACCGCCTTCACGGTGGAGGCCACGCGCGTGACGCACACCGTGCCGGACGCGGTGGGCTACATCGTCCGCACGCCCGAAGGCACCATCATCCACACCGGCGACTTCAAGCTGGATCCGGATCCCATCGACGGGCTGAAGACGGACCTGGAGCGCTGGGGAGAGGCCGGCGAGGAGGGCGTGCTGTGCCTCCTGTCGGACTCCACCAACTCCGAGCTGGTGGATGAGACGGGCAGCGAGCGCGTGGTGCAGACCACCTTCGAGCGCCTGTTCCAGGAGACGAAGGGCCGCATCGTCGTCGCGCAGTTCTCCTCCAACCTCCACCGCGTGCGCCACATCCTGAGCCTCTGCGAGCGCACCGGCCGGCTCGTCGCCCTCCAGGGCCGCAGCATGGTGCGCAACGTGGCCCTGGCGCGGGAGATGGGCTACCTCCAGGTGCCCGACTCGCTCTTCGTGCACATCGACTCCGTGCCGAAGCTCGCGCCCCACCGCGTGGTGGTGCTCACCACCGGCGCCCAGGGGGAGCCCCGCGCGGGCCTCACCCAACTGGCCCACGGCGACGGGCCCGTGCGGCTGGAGGCCGGCGACCTGGTCATCGTCAGCGCGCGCCCCATCCCGGGCAACGAGCGCTCGGTGGGCGCGCTGCTCGACCAACTCCACTGGCGCGGCGCCCGCATCGTCTACGCCCAGGTGGAACCCGGCGTGCACGTCTCCGGACACGCCAGCCGCCCCCAGCAGCGCCGCGTGCTGGACATCGTGAAGCCCCGCCACTTCGTCCCGGTACATGGGGAAGTCCGGCACCTGCACCGACACCTGACCACCGCGCGAGAGTCCGGCATGGCGCCCGAAGGGCTGCTCCTGGCGCACGACGGCGACGTGGTGACGTTCGAGGAGGGGCGGGGCCGCTTCTCCGGCAGCGTGCCGTCCGGGCGCATCCTGAGGGAGCGCTCGGGCAGCGGGGTGGTGACGCCGGAGACGCTCCTGGAGCGCAACCGGCTGGCGGAGACGGGCATGGTGGCCGCGGTGGTGGTGCTCCGGCGCGACACCCAGGCCCTGGTGGCGGGCCCCCAGCTGTCCGGCCAGGGGCTCTCCCCGGACGAACAGGGGGTGCTGTCCAAGATTGCCCTGGAGGCGAAGGCCTACTTCGAGGAGCTGAACCCACAGCTGCGCGGGGATGACGCCCTGGCGCGCGAGGAGCTGGTCCGGGCGGTGAAGCGGGCCTTCAAGCAGCACACCACCCGGCGCACCCTGGTGGTGCCCTTGGTCGTCCGGGTGTAGGTATGGTAAGGGCGGCCATCCCCCATGCCCTCCTTCGACGTCGTCTCGAAAATCGATCTGGCTGAGCTCGACAACGCGGTCAATCAGACCAAGAAGGAGCTCAGCACGCGCTATGACTTCCAGGGCGTCAACGCCGACATCGTCGTCGCCCCGGACAACACCTCCGTCACAGTGAAGGCGAACAGCGAGGACAAGGTCCAGGCCGCCAAGGAAGTGCTGCTCTCGAAGCTGGCCAAGCGAGGCATCAGCCTGCGGGTGCTGGAGTTCGGCGACATCGAGAAGACGGGCCTCGCGAACGTCAAGCAGCCCATCAAGCTGCAGCAGGGCATCCCGGTGGAGAAGTCCAAGGAGCTCATCAAGGTGCTCAAGGACTCGAAGATCAAGGTGCAGGGCTCCATCCAAGCGGATCAGCTTCGCGTGACGGGCAAGAACCGCGACGACCTGCAGGCCGCCATGGCGCTGTTCCGCAAGGAGCAGGACCGGCTGAGCCTGGACATGCAGTTCACCAACTTCCGCGACTGAGTCCTTCCGCCATGCACGCCGCTCCCCTGGCTCCGCTCACGCTCCTGCTGCTGGCCACCGCCACCCCTTCGTTCGCGCAGGACGCCGCGCGCCCCAGCCGTCCGGTGCCCGTGCTCAAGAAGGCGCCGCAGCCGGAGAAGGGGCTCAAGGACTTCGGCTCGCCCATGGTCCTCAAGCCGCTGACGGTCGAGGGCGCCACGGCGAACTTCTCCGCCCGCGTGGGCTGGCGCAAGGACACGCTCTTCGTCGGCGTGGAGGCCACGGACAACCAACTGCTCGCGGGCGACCTCATCACCCTCACCCTGTCCTTCCCGGACGCGGGCCCCACCGCGACGGGTTACACCTACCGCTTCGCCTTCGACGGCCAGCGCACCTCTCCGCCGGAGAGCGGCACGCCCGCGTTCGCGCAGAAACTGGTGAACGCCGCCGTGCACCGCCAGGGCGACACGCTGTCCGTGGTGGCCCTGGTGCCGGTGCGCGCCCTGCCCCGCTTCCCCGCGGTGGCGCCGCTCGTCATGGACCTGTGCATCACCTACGAGGACCAGGACCAGGTGGGCGCGAAGACGGTGCCGGTGTCCAACTGCACGGGCGGGACCACCATGGTGGGCGAAGCGCTGCGTCTGCCCGACGACGCGCGCAAGAACCTCAAGCTCAAGCCCCCCGCGTCCGTCACCGCCCTGGAGGCTGCGCCCACTGGCTGGCTCGGCTGGGGCATCCTGCCGTACCCGGACTGGGCCCAGGGCGAGGCCCCGCTCAACCCCACTTCACTCCGCGCGCTGGTGGCCCCCAACGCGGTGGACGCGACGAGGATGGGCGTGAACGTACCGGATGCTTTGAGCCTGCCGGACGGACGACCGGTCGTTACGGTGCTCACCGGGAAGAATCCCTATGCCGTCGAGGGTCAATGCGACTCCGACGACGAGCTTCGGATGGGGCTCTATGTGGTGTCGGGGAAGACGGCGCAGCAGGCGCTCGAGTGGCCGGCCGCCACCTGTGCGCTGGGTCGCGCCAGCTCCGTCGAACTGGATGAAGAGGGAGCGCTGACCATCGGTTACTCGAACGGCGCCATCGTCAACTTCGTTTGGAGTGCGGACCACTTCGATCGAACGGAAATCGGAAAGCGGTAGACGCAGTGGAAGACACCAAGAGCCTGTACATGATGACCCTCGGCTGCCCGAAGAACCGGGTGGACTCCGAGGTGATGCTGGGCACGCTGCGCACCCGCGGCTATTCGCTCGTGCAGGACCCCGCGGCCGCCCAGGTCATCGTCGTCAACACGTGCGCCTTCATTGGCCCGGCGAAGCAGGAGTCGGTGGACTCCATCCTGGAGATGGCGGAGCTGAAGAAGACGGGCGCGTGCAAGACGCTCGTCGTCACGGGCTGCCTGTCCCAGCGCTACGGCCAGGACCTGTCGCAGGAAATGCCGGAGGTCGACCACTTCCTGGGCACCAGCGCCTACGCGCAGATTGGCGACCTGTTGGCCGCCGAGGCCTCGCCGCGTCAGGTGATTCCGGATCCGGACTACATCCACAACGCCCAGACGCCGCGCATCAACTCGATGCCGAAGTACACGGCGTACCTGAAGATTTCGGAAGGCTGCGACAACGCCTGCGCCTTCTGCATCATCCCCACGCTGCGCGGCGGTCAGCGCTCGCGCACGGTGGAAGACATCATGGCCGAGGCGCGCAACCTGGCCGACAGCGGCGTGCAGGAGCTGAACCTCGTCGCGCAGGACCTGACGGCGTACGGGCATGACCTGCCCGGCAAGCCGAAGCTCCACGAGTTGCTCAAGGAGCTGGTGAAGGTGGACGTGAAGTGGATCCGCCTGCACTACGCCTACCCGCGCGTGTTCCCGGACGAGCTCATCGACGTCATCGCATCCGAGCCGAAGATCGCCAACTACCTGGACATGCCGGTGCAGCACGCCAGCGACAAGCTGCTCATGTCCATGAAGCGCGGCCGCAACTCCAAGTTCCTCAAGGAGCTGCTCACCAAGCTGCGCGAGCGCGTGCCCAATCTCGTGATGCGCACCTCGCTCATCGTCGGCCTGCCGGGTGAGACGGAGGAGGACTTCGAGCTCTTGAAGGAGTTCGTGAAGGAGCAGCGCTTCCAGCGCCTGGGCGTCTTCCAGTACTCCGACGAGGAGGGCACCTCCGCGTTCGACCTGCCGAACAAGGTCCCCGCGAAGACCATCGAGCGCCGCTGGCGCGAGGTGATGGCCATCCAGAAGCGCATCAACCGCGAGCAGAACAAGAAGCTCGTGGGCCAGAAGCTCACCGTGCTGGTGGAGGGCCCCAGCGAGGAGTCCGAGCACCTGCTGGTGGGCCGCCATGAAGGCCAGGCGCCCGAAATCGACGGGCAGGTCTACATCAACGACGGTCTGGCGTACCCGGGCGAGTTCGTCACCGTGGAGGTGACGGAAGCGCACGACTACGACCTCATCGCCCGCGTGGTGGAGCGTCCGGATCCGAAACAGCGCACGCACACCCCGCGCGAGGCCCTGCCCGCGCCCGTGCCGATGAAGGCGCTGAAGCGTCCCGCGGAGCCCCGGCCGGAGTAGTCACCCGCCACGGTCGAACAGGTATCCTCGGGCCCCAGCTCGCGCTCCTCGACGGGAGGCGGCTGCGGGCCCGAACCTTTTGGCGGGGCGGCCACGCCTTCCCCGAGCGGCACCGGGCTACTTCGGATCCTCGGGCTCCAGCTCGCGCTCCTCGACAGGCGGCGGCTGCGGGCCTGAACCCTTGGTGGGCATCGCCACACCCTCGCCCAGCGGCGTCGGCTGGCACTCGCACACCGTGCGCCGCGACGCGGTCTCCGTGACGAAGGCGCACGTCGTGGGGCACTCGGGCTGACGGCCCTCCTCCACCAGCGAGACGGCGTAGCTGCGCGCGCCCTGGAGCGCGGCGTGACACGCGGGCAGGCTCTGCGCCAGTGACGCCCACGGCAGCCGGTGCTGCGTGTTGGCGCCTCGCAGGGTGGTGGGGAAGCTCAGGCCCACCTGACAGCCCGTCTCCAGGCGCTGGCCGTCCGCGCCCCGGGGCTCCACGTACAGGCGCACGCCCTCGGGCACGTCCCGGTACACCGCGCCGGAGAGGGCCACCGCGCCGTCCGGCTCGGGGCGCGCGAAGACGCCGTAGCAGGCCTCCTCGCTGAAGGCCCCGCCCTCACCCGCGCACTGCTGCCGGCCACTGGCCTCCTCGGGCATCCGCACGTGCGGCCTGCGGAGCACCAACGCCCCACCCTGCGCGTCCACGGTGGCGGTGAAGCGGCCCCACACGTCCGGGCCCAGGCGGCCCAGGCTGCTCTGGGAGGGCCAGCGTCCAGCGGCCTCCATCACCAGGGGGCGCGCGCCCAGCCCTTCGGCGACCTCCACCGCATCCACGACGAAGGTGCGCGGCGGCAGGCCCGCGGCCGTCTCCAGGGGCTGAAGCCCCTGCGCCAGCGCCGGGTCCACCGCCAGCCGGGAGAAGGGCTCGCGCGTGCCCAGGACGAAGGGCCCGGTGATGCTCGCGGTGCCTTGCGTCACCTGCACGGCCAGCAGCGGCCAGTCCCCCACGGGCTCGCGGCTGAGCTCCACCACGTGCGACTCGCGCACCGCATCCGAGGCGCGCAGCTCCGCTTCATGGGCCTCCCGGGGACGCGTGGCGGTGAAGGTCACCTCGCGGCGCAGCGGCTCCACGGTGAGGGCGTACGGGGCCAGCACGTCCTGCCCCAACGTCACCGAACAGCCCTGCTCTCCGGACAGCAGCACCGTGCGCAGCGGCGGCGCCACCGGGCCCACCGTCAAGAGCGGGGCCTGCACTTCCGGCCAGGAGCGATACCCACCGGAGGACTCGGGCACGCGCGCGGTGCCCGCGGCCGTGGGCGGCCCCCCTTCGAAGCAGCCGGAGGACACCAGCGACAACGGCCGAGCGACGTCCAGCACCACCGGCACGGCACGGCCCGCGAGCCGTCCCGCGACGGTGAGCCGCAGCGCGGGGGACGACAACAGGGGCAGCGTCTGCCCCACGAGGCTCGTCGGACGCACGGGGCCCGGGGGCGCGGCGGAGTGACATCCCGCGCCCAGCAGCACGCACCCCACCAGCAACACGCCGCGCATGGAGGGCGGCCCTTCCTACGGCGCCTTCGCCTTGGTGAAGTCGTCCACGCGGGTGCCCTCGGGCGGGTTCAGCTTGAAGCTGTCCGCCGCGATGCCCACGTTCGTCTTCAGCTCCAGGAACGAGATGGTGTTCTCACTGCCGTCAGGGTCGACCACGGTGCTCTTGAGCACCTGGGCGGACGCGGGGTCCACCTCCAGGCGCACCTGACGGAAGCGCGGCTCGGTCTTCAGGGGATCCAACACCAGCAGCGTGCCCTTGCAGTCCTTGCAGTCGCCCTTGGAGATGGCGAACTCGTCCGCGAGCTTCCCCTGGCCGAAGAGGAACGTCACCGACGCGGAGAGCTGGTTGGTGTCCACGGCGGCCACCGACAGCGTCTGCGCGGCCGGGTCGTAGGCGTACACCTTGCTGCCCGCGAGCACGAAGGTGCGCGGCGACGGGTTCGCGTACTCCCAGCGCATCAGGCCCGGCTTCTTGTACGTCACCGTGCCCGTGGAGGACTGCGTGCGGCGGAAGGTCTTGTACTTGTAGTCCTGCTTGAAGCCCGACTTGAAGTCGTTCGTCTTCTCGTAGAAGGCCTGCATCCGGTCCACGAGCGTCTTCACCTCGGGCGTCATCTTCGGTGCGGGCTTTGTGGCGCTGGCGGCCGTGCCCGCATCCGGGGACTTCGCGGCGGCGGGAACGGCCGTGCCGGCATCCAGCGCGGTCGTGGGCTTCGGCGCGGCGGCGGGCTTCGGAGCGGGCGCCGGCTGGACCACGGGAGCGGCGGGGGCGGCGGTGGTAGGGGCCTGCGGCACGGCGAGCAGCGTGAAGAGCAGGGATTCCAGCAACATGGCGTGCGCCTCCGGAGCAGGCGCCAGGGGCGCCCACAGGGTCCATCTACTTCATCCGGACGGCCCCCGGGGGGCCAGCATTCACCGCTGTGTGGCTTTGACCAGACGCTTCCGCTGCTTCACGCCCAGCAGGTAGAAGCGCTCACGGAGTTCCTGGGCCTGCTCAGGGGTCAAATCCCCGGAGCTTCCCAGGTGCTCGTCCCGCCAGGCGATCGCCCGGCTGATGCTGGCCGACGCCGCCGCGGAGATGTTCAGGCTCTGGCTGAAGCCCTTCATGGGCACCCAGAAGGTGCCATCCACGCCCGCCAGCACGTCGTCGCTCACGCCGAAGCGCTCGTTGCCGAACACCATGGCGAACTTCGTGTCGAAGCGCAGGCTGTAGAGGCTGGTGGCCCCTTCGCGCAGCGCCGACGCGTAGAGGCTGAAGCCCTGCCCCTTCAGGTGTTCACGGCAGTCCGCGAACGTCTTGTAGAGGTGCACGTCCAACCACTTGTCGCAGCCCTGGGCCACCCGTGAATTGGGGACGAAGGGCGCGTCCGGGTTGATGACGACGTGCACCTCCTGCACGCCCATGGACTCGCAGGTGCGCAGCACCGCGGCCATGTTGAAGTTGTCCTCCAGCCGGTCGAGCACCACCGTGAAGTTGCGCGTCCGCTGCGCCACGACACGGTCGATCCTCTCCTTCCGCACATCGAGCAGGAACTGCTCCGGCTCGACGACGTCGCGCTCGAACTTCTCGTAGCGGGGTCCTCCACCAGCCATCGACTCAGCGCCTCCCGCCGGACTTCTTCGCGGCGGACTTCTTCGCGGATGCCTTGCGCACGGTCTTCTTCGCCACGGCCTTGCGCGCCACTGAAGCCCGCGTCGCGGACTTCTTCGCGACGGACTTCTTCGCCGCGCCCTTCTTCGCCGTCGACTTGCGAGCCGGGCCCGCCGCCTTCTTCGCGACGGACTTCTTCGCCGCGCCCTTCCTGGCCACGGGCTTGCGCGCCGCAGCAGTCCGGGTCGAAGCCTTCTTCGCGGCCTTCTTCGCCGGACGCGTCGTGGACGCCTTCTTCGGCGCCTTCTTCGCGGAAGCGCCCGAGCGCTTGCCGGAACCCTTCGCCGGGGCCTCCGTGTGGATCTTGTCGGTGCGCCCGGTGAAGAGCACCTCCGCCACCGAGTCCATCAGCGCCTGCATGCCCTCGCCCGTGGCGCAGGACACCGGGTACACGCGGATGCCGCGACGGCGCAGGGCCTCCGTGAAGGGACCCAACCGCTCGCGGGCCTCCGTGAGGTCCAGCTTGTTGGCGGCCACCACCTGCGGCTTGCTGGCCAGCTCCGCGCTGTACTTCTTCAACTCCTTGTTGAGGATGTTGAAGTCGGCCAGCGGATCACGGCCGTCCCCCATCGCGCCCATGTCGATGAGGTGCACCAGCACCTTGCAGCGCTCCACGTGACGCAGGAACTGGTGGCCCAGGCCCACGCCCTCGCTGGCGCCCTCGATGATGCCGGGGATGTCCGCCATGACGAAGGACAGGTGGTCCTTGTACTGGACCATGCCCAGGTTCGGCACCAGCGTGGTGAACGGGTAGTCCGCCACCTTGGGCCGCGCCCGGCTCACGCGCGAGATGAACGTGCTCTTGCCCGCGTTGGGGAAGCCCAGCAGGCCCACGTCCGCCAGGAGCTTCAGCTCCAGCCGCAGGGTGATCTCCTCGCCCTGGGTGCCGTCCTGCGCGAAGCGCGGCGTCTGGCGCGTGGAGGTGGCGAAGTTCATGTTGCCCAGGCCGCCCCGGCCGCCCTTGGCCGCCATGAACACCTGGCCCGGGTCGCTGAGGTCGACCAGCAGTTCGCCGGTCTGCTCGTTGCGGATCAGCGTGCCCACCGGCACCTGGAGCACCATGTCATCGGCCGCGCGACCATTGCAGTCGCTGCCCATGCCGTGCTCGCCGTTCTTGGCCCGGTGGTGCTGCTGGTAGCGGTAGTCGAGCAGCGTGGTGAGCTGGGGATTCGCCACGAACGACACGGAGCCGCCGTTGCCGCCGTCCCCGCCGTTGGGGCCGCCCCGCTCGATGAACTTCTCGCGCCGGAAGGACACGGCACCATTCCCGCCGTCCCCCGCCTTCACGTAGATGCGTACTTCGTCGACGAACTTCATGGGGGGATTACCCTCCTGGAAAAACACAAAGCGGGCCGTCCTCGCATCCAACCGTCGGTGAGGACGGGGTGGACCGGGAACGACCCGCTCGGGGATGCCGTGCCCGGGGTTGCCCCCGGAGCGACCGACTAGGCGCTCGCCTGCTCGGCGGCGGCCGGGTATACCGACACCTTCTTCTTGTCGCGGCCGAGGCGCTCGTACTTCACCACGCCGTCCACCGTCGAGAAGAGGGTGAAGTCGCGACCGAGCTTCACGTTCGTGCCCGGGTGGATGACCGTGCCGACCTGCCGCACGAGGATGCTGCCCGCGGAGATGGTCTCGCCGCCATACACCTTCACGCCGCGGTACTGCGGGTTGGAATCACGCCCGTTGCGCGAAGAACCCTGTCCCTTTTTATGGGCCATGACACCTGCTCCTTGAAGTTCGTGACTGAAGAAGACCTGCGAAGGGAACCGAACTAGCCGGAGATCGAGGTGACCTTCACCTCGGTGTACGGCTGACGGTGACCACGACGGCGGGTCCAGCCTTCCTTCTCCTTGCGGAAGTGGAGGACGCGGCGGTGCTTGTCCTGCGCCAGCACCTTGCCCACGACCTTCGCGCCCGACACCGTCGGCTGCCCCACCTTCGGGCTGTCCGAGCCGCCCAGGAGGAGGACCTCGGTGAAGGAGACCTCGGCGCCGATGTCCCCGGTGATCTTCTCGATCCGGAGAACGTCGCCCTCGGCAACGCGGTACTGCTTCCCGCCTGTGCGAATGACTGCGTACATCGTCGAACCCCTGTCAGCTATGGAATCCAACGCGCATTTCGGACGGCGGACCGCCCGGCGCGCTAAAAGACGGCGGGACTTACGGGAAACCCGGGGGGGAGTCAAGGCACATGGCGGATCAGACATCCCGCCAACCCCCTCAACGACTTTTGAATAGAATTCCCGGAATAAAGTCCACTAGAACGCATGCCTGTGGCCGCAAAGGCTGCGGCCTGCTTCCAACCCACCTGTACCTCATCCCTGAGGGGGAGAACCACCATGAAGAAGTTCCTGTTCGGCCTGGCGGCCATGGCTTCGCTGTCTCTGACTGCTTGCGGCGGCAGCCTGTGCGACGACTCGCAGGACGTCGCCGACGACCTGTTCGACAAGGCCGAGGCCTGTGGCGTGACCACCACCAAGCCCCCGGAGCCCACGGACGCGCAGAAGGAGGCCTGTGAGGAGTCCCTGGATGCCTGCTCCGACTCCGACAAGGACAAGGTCGGCGAGTGGTTCTCCTGCCTGAAGGACGCGGAGGGCTGCGACGACAAGACCCTGGCCGAGCAGGAAGCTTACAACGACCGCCTCGAGGCGTGTACGTCCAAGCTGGCGGGCGTGAGCTCCGCCTGTCTCTTCGCGGAGTAAGTCGCACCGGTCCGACCTGACGGTCGGGCCTAGAGCCCGGTTCCCTCCCCAGGGAATCGGGCTCTTTCATTGCGGGGTCCCGCCACTCGCCCCTCCAGCGCCCGATCCACCACGCGGCGGCGCTGCTGGAACTCCAACTCCAACGGGTCCAGTTGCAGGCCGCGCTCGTAGGCCTCCAGGGCCCGCTTGAGCTGGCCGTCCCGCTCCAGCGCGCTGCCGGTGAGGAAGTGCACCCGCGCGGTGCCCACCGCCCGGGGCTGCTCGGCCAGGAATTCGCGGCGCAGGGCCTCCGCCTGTCCGGAGGTGAGGCCCGCCTCCAGGCAGCGGGCGACGCCCCGGGAGTTGCCCCGCCGCGCGTCGTAGCGCGCCCGGCGCAGCGGCAGGCCCAGCGTGTCGCCCGCGTCCCGCACGCGGCTCAGCATCGACTCCAGGCGCGACTGCTGCCCGCGCGACAGGGGCCGCTGCCGCACGGCCGACAGGGCGGTCCACAGCTCCCGGGCCCGCTCCCGCGCGGCGTCCAGCTCCACGTCCGGGGACAGGCCCAGCACCGCGTAGTGGTCATCCTCCCCGCCCAGCCGCTCGCCGTGGGCCGCGAGGACGCGCTCCGCCTCCGCGTCGTCCGGAAGCTCCCGGGGCGGCGCGGGCGGCGGCGAGACCGGAGCGCCGGACAGGTGCTGCTCCACGCGGGCCTTCAGCGTGGCCGACGGCGCGATGAACTGGACACCGAAGCCCGGGCGCATGTTCCAGGCCTGGGCCTGCTCGGGCGACACGTGGCGCACCACCTCGCACGTGACGCTCAGCGGCCCCGTGCGCAGGGGCAGCACCACCTGGACCTGGGAGAAGAGCAGCGGCAGGTCCCCCGTCGCATGCAGGAACACCCCTCCGCGCGACAGGTCGGAGCCCGTGAAGGACCGGGGCTGCGCACCGGGATGCAGCAGCACCTGCACCGACGACAGGAGCGTCCCCCCGCTCGAGGCACCGGCGGGCGCCAGCGCGGGCGTCCCCCGGGCTCCAGGGGGCCCCTGCGGAGCCCCTGGAGGAACGGAGGAGGCAGGGCGGGGCCCCTGAGGAGCAGCCGCACGCGGCGAGGGGGTCCGCACGACCATGGCCTGCTCCAGCGCGGCGCGCAGGGCGAGCGCGTTCGCGAAGCGCTCCTCGGGGGTCTTCGCCAGCGTGCGCAGCACGACGGCCTCCAGCGCGGCCGGCACCGTGGGGCAGATGGAGCGCGGCGGCGGGGGCTGCCGCGTCTGGTGCGCCACCAGTTGGGCGGTGAGCCCCTCATCGGGAAAGGGCAGCCGCCCGGTGAGCAGTTGGTAGGCGATGACGCCCACCGCGTACAGGTCCGCGCGGCCATCCAGGCGGCGGCTCAGCGACTGCTCGGGGGCCATGTACTCCGGCGTGCCCACGATGATGCCCGCCATCGTCTCCGGCATGCTCGCGTCCACCAGCTTCGCGATGCCGAAGTCGAGCACCTTCACGAACGGCATCCCCCGTCCGCGCTTCACCAGGAAGATGTTGTCCGGCTTCAGGTCGCGGTGGACGATGCCCCGTGCGTGCGCCGCATGCAGCGCGTCACACACCTGCGCCAGCACGGGCACCACGGCCCCGGCCGACAGCGGCGTCCCCACCCAGGCCGACAGCGGCGCCCCCTCCAGGTACTCCATGATGAGGTACGGACGCGGCGCGGCGGCGTTGAGGTCGAAGATGCTGACGATGTTCTCGTGCCCGATGAGGTTCACCGCCCGGGCCTCGGCATGGAAGCGCTGCACCAGCTCCGGGTAGCGCGCCAAATGCTCGTGCAGCACCTTCACCGCCACCCGGCTGCCAATGGACACGTGCTCGCCCAGGTACACGGACCCCATGCCGCCCCGGCCCACCCGGCGCACCAGCCGGAAGCTGCCCATCCGGGTTCCCACCAGCGGATCCACGTCCTCCTGCGCGGGCCCCGTCCCCGCC
>NZ_RAWD01000271.1:0-13347 GCF_003612065.1 Corallococcus sp. CA047B | reverse complement strand
GTACACCATGCGCTCGGGCTCCGGCCGCCGCGCGTCCCGGCACCGCGCCGAAGCCCGAGCGCATGGTGTACCGCTTCAAGCGCGTGGACGGAGGACTCCAGTTGGAGCGGCTGGTGGTCCGTCCGGACAACACCGCGCGCCTGTTGGCCCGCAGCCTCACGTCCCTGCTGAACAACCCCGTCGAAGCCGCGCGCATCCAGGTGGAGCCCTGCGATCTGCTCGCGGACAAGCTGCTCGCGCAGCCCACGAAGGGCGCGCTTCCGGCAAGCCGGCTCGACGCCCTGCTGCACGTGCTGGAGAAGGCGCGCACCGTCCTCTTCGACGGCGCGCTGGTGTCCGTCTCCAACGAGCCGCTCCTCCCCCGAGTCACCGTCGAGGACCGCGGCGAGCAGACGGTGCTCAAGGTGGAGAGGGATCCGCGCATCACCGAGCTGGTCAGCCCCGGCGTCGCGCTGAGCGCCGGCATGCTCTGCCGGCTGGGTGAACAGGCCCTCACCGGCGCCAGGTTGGAGAACCTCCCCCAGGAGCGCGTCTTCTCCGCGGAGCAGTTGGCGGACCTGACGGGCAAGGTGCTGCCGGACTTCGCGCGGCGCATGCCGGTGGACGTGAAGAGCCGCCGGCTGCCGCCCATCGACCGGACGCTCAAGCCGCGCATCTCGCTGGAGCTCGACAAGCTCGACGCGGGGCTCTCCGTGCTGCCCACGCTGGTGTACGGCTCACCGCCCACGGCGCGCATCGACAACGGGCGCATGGTGTACCTGCAGGGCGCCGCGCCCGTCCGCGACGAGCCCACCGAGACGAAGCTCATCCACCAGCTCCGGGACGAGCTGAACATGGCGCCGGGCCGGCGCGTGACGGTGCACGGCAAGGAAGCCGTACAGCTCGCGGACAAGCTGCGGCGCTGGCGAGGCGGTCTCACGGGGGACGCGGCGGGCGTGGTCAGCCCCGACGTGAAGCTGCGCCCCACCCTCACGCTGGACACGACCACCACCGGGGACGGGGTGCCGCGCGTGGGCTTCGCGCTCGACTTCCAGGTGGAGGGCCTGGGGCCCGGCATGACGCGCTCGGTGGATGCCGCGTCGGTGATGCGCGCCTGGGAAGAGGGCCTGGGACTGGTGCCGCTGGAGGGCGGCGGATGGGCGCCGCTGCCCACCGGCTGGCTGAAGGCCCACGGTCAGCGCGTCACGGACCTGCTGGCCGCGCGTGAGACGGACGGCCGCATCGCCAACCACGCCATCCCCCAGCTCACCGGGCTGTGCGACGCGCTGGAGCACCCTGCCCCGCCGGGACTGGAGCGACTGGCGCCGCTGGTGCAGGGCTTCGAGAAGCTCCCCGAGCCCCGCCTCCCGAAGGACCTCACCGCCACGCTGCGCCCCTACCAGTTGCAGGGCGTGAGCTGGCTCACCTTCCTGCGACAGGCGGGACTCGGCGGCGTGCTCGCGGACGACATGGGCCTGGGCAAGACGCTCCAGACCATCTGCACGCTGGGCCCGGGAACCCTCGTCGTGGCGCCCACGAGCGTGCTCCCCAACTGGGAGGCGGAGGTGAAGCGCTTCCGTCCGGGGTTGAAGGTGTCCGTCTACCACGGCGTGAACCGCAGCCTGGACGAGACGGCGGACGTGACGCTCACCACGTACGCGCTCCTGCGCCTGGACGCGGCGGTGCTCGGCGCGAAGACGTGGGACACGGTGGTGCTGGACGAAGCCCAGGCCATCAAGAACCCGGACAGCCAGGTCGCGCGCGCGGCCTACGAACTGGACGCGAACTTCCGCGTGGCGCTCAGCGGCACCCCCATCGAGAACCGGCTCGAGGAGCTGTGGAGCCTGATGCACTTCACCAACCGGGGGCTCCTGGGCGGACGCAAGGCGTTCGAGGAGCGCTGGTCCCGGCCGGTGTCGGAGAACCAGAAGGGCGCCGCCGAAAAGCTCCGAGCGCGCATCCGGCCCTTCGTGCTGCGCAGGCTCAAGCGCGACGTCGCGCCTGAACTGCCGCCGCGCACCGAAGCCGTCCGTCACGTCACCCTCACCGAGCAGGAGCGCGCCGTCTACGACGCGGTCCACGCCGCGACGCGCGAGGAGGTGGTGTCCCAGTTGGAGGAAGGCGGCAGCGTGATGAAGGCGCTGGAGGCCCTGCTCCGGCTGCGCCAGGCCGCCTGCCATCCCGCGCTGGTGCCGGGGCAGCAGGCGAGGACGTCCTCGAAGGTGCAGGCGCTGGTGGAGGCGCTCGGCACGGCGGTGGCGGACGGGCACAAGGCGCTGGTGTTCTCCCAATGGACGTCGATGTTGGACCTCATCGAGCCCGCGCTGAAGGAAGCCGACATCGGGTTCATCCGCCTGGACGGCGGCACGGCGAACCGGGGTGCGGTGGCCAGCTCCTTCCAGGAAGAAAAGGGAGCGCCCGTCATGCTCATCTCCCTGAAGGCGGGAGCAACGGGGCTCAACCTCACGGCGGCGGACCACGTCTTCCTGGTGGATCCCTGGTGGAACCCCTCCGTGGAAGCCCAGGCCGCGGACCGCGCGCACCGCATCGGGCAGCAGCGCCCGGTGATGGTCTACCGGATGGTGTCCCAGGGCACGGTGGAGGAGAAGATCCTCCTGCTCCAGGACAAGAAGCGGGCCCTCTTCGAAGCCGCGCTCGGAGGCGCCGAGGGTGGCGGCGCGGCGCTCACGCGAGCGGACCTGATGCAGCTGCTGGCCTGAACGCCTGCCGTTGAGCGACCGGCCGTGGGACCTGGCAGGACGGTCCCTGACCTTCACGCAGGGAGTGTGCACCGTCTCCGGGAACCGGACTTTTCCCGGAGAAGGAGTCACAGCATGGCCACGTCCATTCCCGACACGATGAAGGCCGCGGCGCTCGACCGCTTTGGCGGCCCCGAGGTCCTCGGCATCAAGACCGTGCCCGTTCCCACCTGCGGCGACGATGAAGTCCTCATCCGCGTCGAGGTCGCTGGGATTGGCGCGTGGGACTTCATGGAGCGCGAAGGTCAGATGGTGGAGTTGATTGGAGGCGAGCCGAAATTCCCCTACGTGCCCGGCACCGACGGCGCCGGAGAGGTGGTCGCGGCAGGCAAGGCCGTGAAGGACCTCAAGGTCGGAGACCGCGTCTTCGGCTTCGCGCTCGGAAGCCCCAAGGGCGGCTTCTACGCGCAGTTCACCGCCGTGAAGGCCAGCCAGGCCGCGCGGATCCCCAAGGGACTGAAGGTGGAACAGGCGGCGGCGCTCGGGGCGGATGGCATCACCGCGCTCCGGGGCCTGGAGGAGCTTCTCCAAATCCAGCCCGGCCAACGCCTGCTCATCTTCGGAGCCAGCGGCGGCATCGGGCACCTCGCGCTGCAGTTCGCCCGGAGGCAGGGCGTGAAGGTGCTGGCGGTCGCGTCGGGAGAAGACGGGGTGGAGCTGGCCCGGCGGCTCGGCGCGGAAGCGGTCGTGGACGGCCGAAAGGGTGACGTGGCCGCGGCCTGCCGCGAGTTCGCCCCGGACGGGCTCGACGCGGCGCTGGTCCTGGCACCGGGAGACATCGCCGAAGCGGCCCTCCAGCACGTCCGCAAGGGCGGGCGCATCGCCTGGCCGAACGGCGTGGAGCCCGCGCCGAAGGCACCCGAGGGCGTCCAGGCCACCGCCTACGACGGCATCCCCAGCCCGGAGCTGCTGAAGAAGATGAACCAGCTCATCGAAGCGGGCCCCTTCCATCTGGAGATCGGACGCATCTACGCGATGGAGGAGGCCGCCAAGGCCCAGCAGGAGGTGCTCAAACACCACCTGGGCAAGTACGCGCTGCGGATCCACTGACGCGGCGCCCCACGCCCCCGGTGCACGGCGCGCGAGGCCAGCGCCGGGGGCGGATGCCCTTCCCTCGCGAAGTCCGCGAGCCCCCGACACGCCAGAATCAAGCGTGTCACCGCAATCCAGGCGAAACTGGTTCACCTGTTCTCAAACCCGAGGTGAACCATGCTGCATCTGCCCGCCCTGTTCACGGCGCTCGCGCTCGCGGGAGCACCGACGCCCGTTCAAGATGAAGCCACGATGTGGAAGGCCGCCTTCGCCTTGGACGGCTCGCCCCCGGCGGTGCTGGCGGAAGCGGAGGCCAGCCTGCTGCAGGGAGGCACCACCGCCTACGGCGTCCTGACGAAGATGGCCCGGGTCGGAGGCAGGGACCAGGTGGTGGCCGCCGCGGGCCCGATTCCCTTCTGTATGGGTGCCCCCCAGTTCCGCTCCATGTCACCGATGCGCTCGAACGGGCCCAGGCTTCCTGGCAAGGCGGCGGAGCTCGCGGGACGTCTGTTGATGAAGGACGAAGCGCTGCGCAGGAAAGCCCAGACATCGGAGGATCCGTTCGACCGGGCCCTGGCGCTGCTCTCCACGGCGAGGCTGCCGGAAGCCCAGACGCAAGCCCTTGCGGCGATGCGAAAGGAATCGGACCCGGAGCTGCGCCTGTGGGCGAGTGCGATCGCGACCTGCTTCACCCGCTCGGCGGAGAAGCGCGGCGATCCCTCGCTCGATGCGATGCGCATCGAGGAGAAGCACCTGGCGGAACTTGCCGAGGACGTCCGGGAACCCCTGCGGTGCGTGGAGCCCGCCGAGCTGGCGCCGACGCTGGTGGACGAGCTGGAAAAAGGAATGGCCACGGCTGGCGGCTGGTCCTCCTCCAACGAAAGGTTCGAGTTGGAGGCGAAACGCGCGAACGGCGAGGAGGTCTCGCTAAGTCCGGCGTGCGCCCTGGCGGCCTACGATGCGCTGGTCGCGCGAGGAACGTACCTTGATTCCCTGGTGCTTCCCCTGGCCACGAGTCTGCAGAAGGACTGGGCCCTGAGAAGGGCTGCGGGCGAACGGGCGGGGCGCGACCTGAAACACTATCCGGAGCTCAGGCGCAACCACACGGCGGCGAAGCTGGTGAACGCCGGCCACACCGTGCCGGTGAAGGTGACCTGGAAGGAGGACCGGGGCATCTTGAACCGGGATGAATTGGAGGCCGCGCTGCGGCAGGGCAATCCGGACGCCCGGGCCGCCCTCGACCGGGTGCTGTTCTGCCGCAGCAAGATTGGCGAGAACGAGATGTCATTGCTGGGCTATCAGGGAACGAAGCAGGCGGCGGAGACCGCCTATGGGATTGCGCAGCGTTGCCCTGATTCCGCGGCGGCCGCCACCGCGGCGTTGGTGCGCCTGAAGGACCCGAGGGCGTCGAAGTTCCTGCCCAAGGCGCTGGAGAACTGGGGCTTCGACCAGGAGGCGCTGCGACGCGCGCTCCTGGACGCCTACACGCCGAAGCTGGGACAACAGCTGCAGGAACTGGAGGCGAAGGGCAACGACAAGGCCCGTGACATGGTGGCGTTGTTGAAGGACGCCGGGGTGATGAAGCCGTAGCACGGCGGGGTGCGCCCCGGCGGGAGTCCCAGGAAGCCCGCCGGGCGGGCCGTCAATGCGGCCCAGCGTCCTCGGAGTCGGGGGTCAGCATCCGCACCGCCACGGTGCGGCACTCGGCGCAGGCCACCCCGGAGCGCTCCCAGTGCACCTGGGCCTCCAGCTCGCTGGGGTCCTCGGGCCCCGCCTCCAGCCGCTGGACGAGTTCGGCGAGCGCATCCCCACGGCCGCCGTCCACCTCATCCGGAGGGTCGAGCACGTCCTGCTCCCCTTCGAGCACGAGGCTGAAGCGGTAGTACACCTCGTGGGCCGCCAGGACACGCCGGCAGGCCGCACAAGTCCTTGGTCGCGGACCCATCATGGACGAGAGCGTAACCAGGAACTCCCACGCACGCTCCCCACCCTTGAACCGTCCCAGTGATTTCGGGGTGGGGACCGCTTGACAGTGGGCAGTTCGTTCCTATTTTCCGGCACACAAAAGGGAAGCGTTCAAGAGACGCCACTTCGCGCCACGAGCGCGAGTTCCCTTTCGCCTGGAAGCCGGTCTTGCGTCGCGAAGGCGCGACCGCCTTTCCGGGTCCCTCTCCACAGGAGCAACAATGCGCAAGCACCTCAAGAACCTGCTGGTTGCGGCAATGGCTTTGACGGGAATGGCCGGCTGCGGCGTGGACGCCGCGCTCGACTGCAACGCCATCTGCGACAAGTACGCTTCCTGTTACGACAGCAACTACGACACGTCCGCCTGTGAGAGCCGCTGCCGCGACAACGCGGCGGACGACGAGGACTACAAGCGAAAGGCAGACGTCTGCGATGCCTGCCTCACGGACCGGGCTTGCACGTCCGCGACCTTCTCCTGCGCAACCGACTGCGCCGCCGTCGTTCCCTGATTCACGGCTTGGACAGGCGGCTGTCTTGCCCGGGGAATCAACTCGCCGGAGCGCTCCCGCTGGTTCCAGGGGCCGGGAGCGCCCTCCGTTGACGCCGACCGGACTGCAAGAACCGGATGCAGGACAGAACGGGCAGGAGCACCAGCAAGACAACCCGCTCCGCCGTCAAACGCGCATACCGCGGCAGCTGCGCGGGATTCTCCCGCGCCAGCGCGAGGCACTGGAGCAGGTGGCCGTGACGGATGGGAACCCGGAACCTCGCATTCTCCCATTCGTCATGCTTCCAGGCACGGAAGCCTTCGAGCGCACGGACAACCTCCGCATGCGTCCGACCGTCCACCGTGCGGAGCAGCGCGTCCGCCATCTCCAGGATTCCAGCCAGGCACTTCACCGGGTCCGCGACGAGGGAACCACCCCGGGCCCTGTAGTAATACAGGGCTTCGTTTGAGACGACCATCCTGGCGGAGGCAAGCAGGGCCCTGAGCAGGAAATCGAAATCCTCCCCCGTCTTGAAGGCTGGATTGTAGCGAAGGCCTTTCTCCTCCAGGAATGACTTGCGGAAGATCGGCTTGAGGACGCCGTAATCATCCACCACCATCCTCAGCGCTGATAGCTCGAATGGCTTGTCAATCACTCCCAGGCGGTGTGCGTGCACCTGGAAGAAGGTCGCCTGGGCATCCAGCTCCCCCATTTTGACGAGCTGGATGTCGTCACCGACGATGTCCGCCCCATGAGCCTCCGCGAGCGTGAGCAGGCGCTCCAGCCGGGTCTCCGCCCACCAGTCGTCGGAGTCGAGGATGGCGACCCATTCGCCTCGCGCGTGCCCGATCGCCACGTTCCTGCTCTGGGAAGCGCCGGCGTTCCGCTCGTTCTTGAAGACGCGGATCCGTGGGTCCTGATAGCGCTCGGCGACCTCCACGGTCCGGTCCGTCGAGCCATCATCGACGATGACGATCTCGATGTCCCGCCGGGTCTGCGCCAACACGGAGTCGATGGCGGCGCCGAGATACGCCTCCACATTGTACGCAGGGATGATGACAGAGACAGATGGCTTCATCGTACGGAGGCTCCTCTTCTTCCGACCCTCCCCTGCATAACACTCTGTTAGTCTGCGGGACCATGGCGAGAATCCTGTTTCTGCCGCTCCCGGAAGCCGGCCACATCCATGCAACCTTTGGCCTCGCGAAGCAGCTTGAAGCCCGGGGGCATGAGATCGGATACATGGCTCCGCCGGACGCAGAGCCGTTCCTGCACTCGCGGCCCTGGCCCTTCACGCCGATGCTCGAGGACGTGTTTCCCAGGGGTTACCAGGCGGAGGTGTTTTCGCGGATTGAAGATCCGAAGCTCCCCCCGCCCGCTCGCAAGCAGACCATCGACGAGTTCCTCCGCCGTCACGAGCTGCGGATCACAGAGGTCCTCTTCGGCGCCTCATTCGAGTCACGCCTGCGCGACAGCGGCGCGGACCTGCTGCTCGTGGACGCGAGCTATCCCCTGCCGATCCTCGCCGCATCCAAGCTGGGCATCCCTGCCTTCCAGATCTGCACCAACTTCGCCCTGAACCGCGACGCCGCGGTGCCTCCGCTGACCTCGCATCACATCCCGACAGGCAGCATCGCTTCCGGGCTCCAGATTGCCTTCGCCTGGAAGTGGCTGTACCTGCGCACGTTCATGGGCGTCCTGGGGAAGATGCGTGCGCACGTCCGGGCTTTCTACGACCGCCATCCGGAGGCGCCGCCGGGTGACTTCCACACCCACCTGCAGGCCGGCCCCCACCTGCGGATTCCCACCCTGGTGACGTGCGTTCCCGAGTTCGACTTCCGCCGCGCTTCCGGGGGCCTCCACTACCTGGGGCCCTGTGTCGATCGGGACCGCGATGAACCTGCGCTCCCTCCGGAGCTCGCCTCGGGTGAGGCCCCCCTCGTCCTGTGTTCGCTGGGGAGCCATGGCAACCGGGTGCGTGGACACCAGGCCTTCTTCAAGTCCGTCATCGACGCCTTCGCCCGCAGACCCCATCTGCGACTGCTCATGGCCGTGGGGAAGGAGGTGGGGACCGAAGCCTTCGGCCCGCTTCCTGAAAATGTCACGGTGGTGGATTGGGTGCCGCAGCTCACCGCGCTGAAGCGCGCGTCGCTGATGATCACGCATGGCGGACTCAACAGCGTGAAGGAATGCATCAGCATGGGGGTTCCCATGATTGCCTATCCGCTCGTGTTCGATCAGCCGGGCAACGCCGCGCGCATCGTCCACCATGGGATTGGATTGCGTGGCGACATCCGCCAGGCCACGACGGAGCAGGTGGGCGCCCAGATCGACGAAGTGCTCGGCAATCCCATCTACCGCGCCCGCGTCCAGGCCCTGCGACAGGTCTTTGTTGATGCCGATGACTCAGGGCGAGGCGCGGAGACGGTGGAAGCGCTGCTCCCGGCCCACGGACGCGCTGCTGCCCCGCTGCTGCGCGTCCAAACCCCTTGATTGAGGTCAAGGCTCTGCGCGTCCACCGATCTCCGGAAAGCGTTCGTAGGCACGCTTGAGTGCATCCAGGTGAGCGGGGTTGTCCAGGTCGAGCGGCGCGTCGGTGAGCTGCACGACCCATCCCCCTGATGCCGTGCGCCGCGCCCGTGAAAGCAGGTCCGTGTCACGGGTCGGGTCCGGGAACCCAATGGCCTGCGCAGCAGCGGCCGACCAGTAATTCAGCCACCCGAGGTAATAGGGAATCTCGGGCGAGCGGATGTGCTCGAAGCGTTTCAGGGCGGGCAGCCCCCTGCGAGGGGATGGCAACCCTTCCCGCGTGGGGGCAGTCTGATACGCGATGTCCACCGCAGCGTCGTATGGCGTCGCTCGCCCCCATAGCGCACGCGCTCCTTCCGACACGCCCTCAAGAACAGCCGCCGCTGACGCGATCACCGGCTCGTCTAGAGGCAGTTTCGCGTGCACCTCAAACTGGGCCTGACCGCCTGAGCAGAAGGGACCAGGGTTCTCCGTTCCCCAAACCGTTACGGGGAAACTCTCATCCCCGTTACACACCATCGGGAAACCTCCGTCCTCAATCTTTTCCATGAGCCACGCATCACGCTGCGGCAATGCAATGGGGCGCCCGCTCTTGGAAAGCCGCCATTCCAGCCGCAAGCCGGGAAGCGCCCTCTCCATCCCATGAACACTATTGATGGCGCGGAGGTCTTTTCCCGCAAGCGCAGGCGCGTAGACGATGAAGGCGAGACGTTTTCGTGTAGTCATCGCCTGCACCCCGTAACAACGACATTTAGGGACTGATTTTCTTGCAACAGCGCGTCCCTGTGCGCCTCGGTGCTCACCCCAATGACAAATTCATACCCGCATACCATCGCAGCTTTTCTCTCCTTGCGAAGCTGCTCGACTTCTCTCTTGATCTCCTGATCTCGGACGAAGTCATTGTATAAATTGAATCGATGGGTCTTGATCTCCCACAGCTTGGGCACACCGACTTGCAACGCATCGAAGCGCACACCGCCAACAAGCACGTCCATCCCGGGATAACGGTTGGGAGGGAACCTGTCGGCACATTCATTATGCGGGTCGTCCTCGCCCGCGTGGGGCACTGGAACAGGTTCGCAACTGGCGCGTCCCGTCTGGTCCACGGGCACAGGCGGCACCGGAGGCTGCCAGTCCTGCCCCGCTGGCTCGGGCTTCAGCTTGGGCTTGCGTTGCACTTCAGCGTCCCCGGATGCCACCTTCGTCCCTCGTGAGGTTCCTGCTTCCTCGGGGTAGGCGTGGCGGAGTTCATATGCATCCATCGCTTCTGTAATGGCGACGCCGACCACCACGACGCCAAGCACGATCACGGCTCCCACGGCAATTTCAGGAGCCGCCAGCACGCAGAACCCGAGTCCCACGGCAGCGGCGTCAACGGACGCGACCGCGCATCTTCCCGTGGTGTCGTGGAACGCAATCCGGTCATGGTCAAGGGTCCGATAGCACTTCTCCACCAGCACGGGCCAAGGCTGGGAAGCCTCACGGACGACGCACCGTCCCCCGTCAGTCCACGGCAGCTTTGCTGCTCGCTGGAGGTTGGCGATCCTCGGGTTCCGGGACGCGCGCTCTCTTGGGCTCGGTGCCGACGTGGCGCACGCCGAAAGGAAGAGTAGGAGTGCGGCGCAAGCTCGGAGTCGCATGGTCACGTCTTTTCAGCAGAGCCAGCGAGCTGCGGGGCAATGCTGGCCGCATGTGGAGCATGCCAGCATCCGAGAATCGCTGGGATACTCGGAACGTACCGAGGCGCGGCAGCATGGCCCGGATCGTACCAGCAGCGCGATAAAGCCTGAGCGTCGTGGAAGAAGCACTCCACCCGGTAGCGAAGCCGATCCAGCACCCGATTTTCGCCCAGCGGTGGAAGCAGTTGTAGACGGACTTCCAGTGGCCGAACTTCTCGGGCAGGGCCCGCCGCTGCCCCGTCGTCACGCGCCAGATGACGGCTTTGATGAAGTTGCGAGCCCTACGCTTCGGGGGCGGGCCGCTGCGCGAGCCCAGGAGGGGCTCGATGCGGCTCCATTCGGCATCGCTCAGTTCATGTCGGCGCACAGCCAGCGTTGGCCATGTCTGGCTCTCGCCGGCAACCTGGCCGCCTGTAACGACTGACCGAAGAAGTGCACGAGCCGGGGATCGAACCCGGACGACCCTTGCGAGTCAGCGGATTTTAAGTCCGCTGCGTCTGCCAGTTCCGCCACTCGTGCGCCAATGATTCCAGCACCTTACCGCGATCGCCCCTGCTTTGCACCCCGTTGGAGGTGTGTGGTACCCACTTGGTACCCAAATTCCCCAACGAGGTGACGCGAATCATGCCCAACTGGACCGGAACCTGGGCTGGCGGCAGAACATACCAGACGAAGGACGGCCAGAAGGTGTGGGTCATCCGGAAGATGGTGAACGGGCACCGGCACCAGATCGCGCTCGACAGTGAGACGGAGCGGCAGGCCCTCGCTCAGTTGGCTCTCTTCGAGCAGGACCCGGCCTCGTACAAGACCCCGAGCCAGCAAAGGGCGGAGGCACGGCTCCAGGCGCAGGAGGCCGACGAGAAGGCCCGCCTGGAGGCGGAGGCGCGCCGCCGCCAGGACGAACACGAGGCCACGTACCTCGATGCGGCCTCCGTGGCGCGCTTCCTGGAGCACATCAAGGACCGCACGCCGAAGTACAAGAAGGACACCCGCTACTACCTCTCGGCCTGGGCCGACGCGCTCCGGGGCAGTGACCTGCGCAAGGTGGAGCCCCGCGAGGTACTGCGGCTCCTCGCGCAGTGGAACACCGCCGAGCAGAAGAGAATCGCAGCCCTCAAGGCATTCTGCTCGTTCCTGTTCAAGAAGGGGCTCCTGGACCCGGCCCAGGATCCCAGCCGCACGCTCACGGTGCCTGCGAGCCGCCCCGAGAAGGCCATCCGCGAGAAGGGCTACCCGATGGCCACGATCGAGGTGCTGTAT
Source organism: Corallococcus sp. CA047B (assembly GCF_003612065.1). NCBI lineage: Bacteria > Pseudomonadati > Myxococcota > Myxococcia > Myxococcales > Myxococcaceae > Corallococcus > Corallococcus sp. CA047B. The sequence goes on along the minus strand of NZ_RAWD01000271.1, from coordinate 1,656 downwards.
CGGGCCCTCAACGACCAGGGCGCACGGGACGTACTCCTCCTGCACGCCAAGCTCGGGCTGCACGAGTCCGAGGTCCAGCGCATCGCGGCGGGCGAAGGCAAGATCACCTTGGTCCCCGGCCATCCGGTCATCAGCGGCACCGTGAAGTTCGTCCACAAATCCGGCCGCGTTCACACGCTCTCGCTCGATGCCCAGGCACTCGCGGCGGCGCAGCGGCTTCAGGCGCACGGAGCGCCGACGCCGGATCAAGTCCGCCATCGGCTACGGCTTGCGTGCGAGGCCCATGAACTGCCCCGCGTGAAGGTCGGTGAACTCCGGCACTCGTTCGTGGCCTGGAGCCTGGAGGCGGGCGAAGCGGTCACGCTCTCGGGCAACGGCGTGCCCCTGGCGCTCGTTGCCTCCGTGCTGGAGCACACGTCCACGGTCACCACGAAGAAGTTCTACGACGTGAGCAAGGTGCCCAGCATGATCAAGCTCCCCCTGAAGCTGGAGCACGCAGAGGATCCCCAGGGAGTCAAAGCGGCAGCCTGAGGATCGCCGCACCCAAAGCCCTGGGCTCCGGCGCGGAGCATGAGCCTACAGGGGCAACCGGAGTGGCCTTGGTCCCCCTGGTTCGCCTCGGCTTGCTGCGCGACCGCTGACCGACCTTCGGCGGGATTCCTTCCGCGAGCAGAGCCTCGATGCTCGCCACCGTGATCATGATGGTCCTTCCGATCTTCGGCGCCCGCTCCAACCGGCGCTCATCCAGGAGTTTGAAGACCTGTGACCGCTTGCAGCCGAGCATCGCCATCGCGCCCTCGAACGGCACGGCCGAGGCATTCTGGGTGGCTGATTGGGCGCGTAGCGCACGGACTTCGTTCTCGATGCGAGTGAGCACATGAAGGATCGCGGCTCCCACCGGCGCAGCCCCGTCGATCTCGATGGACTTGGCAGGACAGAAGACCGGAATCGGAATGAGGTCGGACGGTAGCTCCGGTTGAGCAAGCAGGGAGCCTGTGCGGCTGTAGTTGAAGTTCTCGATCATGAGCTTGTGCTCGACCGTTCGCCATCACTGCCGGTGAACGGTGTCGAAGGTGTGGATCGAGCCGGTGGCCACCAGTTCTCGCTACTCTGAATATATCGAAACCACCTGAAGACCTTTTGTCACTCGGATCTTCCGCCTCCCACCGAGTGCGGGATGGGTTCACGTCCGAGGACTCATCCCGTGCGAGACAGGGGCCTGCGGGGAGATTTGAGCGTCACCCGCTTCGGTGGACAGGTTGACTACGCTGCCTGCCTCGAAACCTCAGCCATTCGCTCGTACTCGGCTGGACTCACGTAGCCAAGTGAGGAGTGACGGCGCCTGCGATTGTAGAACACCTCCAGGTACTCGAATAGCGCGAGCTTCGCCTCCTCCCGCGTCCGGAAGCTGCGGGTGTGGACGAGTTCCATCTTCACGGTGCTGAAGAAGCTTTCCGCGACGGCGTTGTCCCAGCAGTTGCCCTTGCGACTCATCGAGCAGGTGATGCCACGCTCCGCCAGTCGCGATTGGTGGATTCAAGCGGTCGTCGCAACGCCTCCTGGTTGAAGTGAGCGTAGATGAGTGTTCAGCGCCTCGGAAGGTGTCTTCCATCCAAGAGTCCTGCGGGGCCGGTTGTTGAGGGCGGCGGCGACAGT
>NZ_RAWD01000270.1:0-13359 GCF_003612065.1 Corallococcus sp. CA047B | reverse complement strand
CCGATTCCCCCCTGCCCCACCCCGGTCAGCGGGAAGGGACCGATCCGCGTCCGGTCGATGACCAGCACATGGACCAGCTCCGGGTGAAGCGTGAGGTGCTGCACCTCCAGCTGCTCCCCCAGCGGAAACGGCACCTTCGCGCGAACGTACGGCATGGCCCCGGCGCTGGACGCCCACTCGGTGCGGAAGGACCGCGCCACCGCCCAGGCCGCGCTGCTTCCCTGGAGCGCCTGGACGAGGTGCGCGTAGTGACGCGGATACACCAGGCACCGCGCATCCAGCAGCGCCAGGTACTGGCCCCGGGCCTGACGGAGCGCCGCCGCGTACAGGTCGCCCGCCGGAGCGCGCACCACGCGCGGCTGGAACGTTCCCAGCTTCGCGTAGCGCTCCAGCGACGCCTCGGCGGCGGACAGGTCACTGTCTTCCGGCGCCGCGAGGAGGAGTTCCAGCGGCTGCTGCTCCTGACACGCCAGCGCGAAGAGCGCTTCGTCCAACATCGCGGCGGAGGCGCGCGGGTCATGCAACAGCACGACGCTGAGCAGCCCCTGTTCAAGCACCCGCGCCGGCGCCTCCGGGACGATGGCGTAGAGCCCCTCCTCCACCTGCGTGGACACGGAGAGCTGGGCCAGCAACGCCCGCAGGGCCTGTTCGGCGTCCGCCGCCAGCGCGGTGGAACCCGACGCGCCGGGCAGCACTTCCCGGTGGGCGATGCGATAGCCCGCGTCGGACAGCCGCCGCAGCATCCCCTGCTCGGAGATGCCGGCGCGCACGGGCGCGGTGCCCAGCCACGTCTCCAGCAGTGCACGGGCCGAGCCCGCGTTGCGCAGGTGGAACAGCACCTCCGCACGCGGCGCCTCCTGCCGCAGCACCTCCAGCCCGCCCGTCAGCACGTGCGACACGGCGTCGCCGGTGAGCACCACGTGGGACGGCTCGGTGCCCTCGGGTCGCGTCCACGCCGGTCCGGGCTGCTCCCGCACGTCACACCCGTGGGCGCGCAGCGCCGCCGCCAGCGGCTTCGCCTCGCCCACGAGGCACACCACCGCCCCGGCCCGCACGCGCGACAGCACGAAGGCGGTCAGCCGCTCCGGCGCATCGGATGTCGCGACCTCCTCCGGCATGGCGTTCACCAGCGCCTCCTCGCGAACTCGAGGTGATGGCCGAACTCGGCGATGCGCGACAGGCGCCACCCGGGGTTCACGACCTCCGGCAGAGCGAACGGTTCGCCCCCCAGCGCGGAGTACTCCCGCAGGCGGTCGCGCATGAACGTGGCGTTCCCGTACTTCGCTCCCAGCAGGGCCGCGCTGCGGCGCACCATCCGCTCGCGCAACGGACTCTCCTCCCGGGTGACGGTGTAGTGGTGCACGCGCGCCGCCGGGGCCACCCGGACGGACAGCCCCAGGGCCCGCGCCCGCCACGACAGGTCCACGTCCTCGCAGTACATGAAGAAACGCTCGTCGAAGCCCCCCGCCCTGGCATGCAGCTTCCGCGTGACGAGCAGCACGCAGCCACTGCACCACGGCGTCTTCCCCGTCACCGGATCATAGGGTTTGGGGTGTTCATCCGGGAACAACCGCGCCTCCACCAGGCCGGTGTCCGGCATCCGGTCCGCCGCGTGGACCAGCTCGCGCACGCAGTACGGGTGCAACACCCCGTCCGGGTTCACGCAGATGTAGTGACGCACCCCGGGCGTCCCGAAGGCTTCCGCCATCAGCCGGTTGTGCGCGCCGCCGAAGCCCAGGTTCTGGCCGGAGTAGCGGTAGTCCGCCCGCGCATCCAGCCGCGTCACCACCGTGCGCAGCGAGTCGTCCGGCGAGTTGTCCAGCCACGTCACGCGGAAGCCAGGCGCCCCCACGGCGTCACGGTTCCACTGGAGCGACGTCCACAGTCGCTCCAGCTCCTGCGTCGGGTTCCGGTACAGCACGATGCCCAGCCAGATGCCCGGCTCCCCCCGGCCTGCCGCATCCCGCCCGCTCACGAGCCTACGTCTCGCACCTGCGCCACGCGCGCCCCGACACCCTCCACCACCCAGCGATGCACCGGCCGCGTGACGCCCACGTCCTTGACCCCGGAGCGGACCTCGAAGGCACACGCCGCTTCGCGCTTCTGCAGCACCTGCCCGGCCGCATCACGCACCGTCACCGTGAACGCATAGCGGCCCGCGGTGAGCCCCAGCCGGTCGACGACGAAGCGCACCGAACCGCTTCCCGGCGTCTCCGAGCGGAAGGGCACGCGCTCCACGAAGGTGTCCGTGCCGTAGACGACCACGCCGTCCGCGCGCGTCAGCTCCAGGCCGAAGCCCAGCCCAGGCGCAGGCGTCCGCGTGGTGAACCCCACGCACAGCTCCACCCCGTCCTCGGAGTCCACCCACTCCGCCACGGTGCCGTCCCGGCGCAGCAGCCCCACCGAGTCCACCTCCAGCGGCGAAGGCGCGGCGGACGGCGCCGCGAGCGAAGGCAGGGCCCCGCCGTCGGACGCCAGCGCGGGCGACTCCATCGCCATGCCCCGCTCCTCGGCCAGCGCCACCGCGCGCTTGTAGCTCTTGATGACCTCCGCGGGAGGACCGAACTCACGGATGCGGCCCGCGTCGATCCACGCGCCCAGGTCGCACCAGCGCTCCAGCGTCCCCAGGTCGTGGGTGACGATGACGATGGTCTTCCCGGCCCGCTTGAACTCCGTCATCTTCGCGAGGCTCTTCTTGCCGAAGTGCTCGTCGCCCACGGCGAGGATCTCATCGATGATGAGGATGTCCGGCTCCACGTGCGTGGCCACCGAGAACGCCAGCCGCATGTACATGCCGCTGGAGTAGGTGCGCACCGGCTCGTCGATGAAGTCACCCAGCTCGCTGAAGGTGATGATCTCCTCCATCCGGGCCTTCACCTCCGCGCGCGTCATCCCCAGGATGATGCCGTTGATGAGGATGTTCTCCCGGCCGGAGAAGTCCGGGTGGAAGCCCGCGCCCAGGTCCAGGAGCGCGCTGATGCGCCCGTGGATGTCGATGGTGCCCGTCGTCGGCGTGTAGATGCCGCAGATGAGCTTGAGCAGCGTGCTCTTGCCGGAGCCGTTGCGCCCGATGATGCCCACCGTCTTGCCGCGGGGCACCACGAGGTCCACGCCCCGGAGCGCTTCGATCATGGACTTGCCGTCCACGTCGCGCTTGCCCCGGAGCATGCGGATCAGCTCCGACTTGATGGTCGTGTATTCGCGCCGGATGGTGCTCTTGCGGAAGCGCTTCACCACGTTCCGCAGCACGATGGCGTCCGGCGACGCGATGTCGCTGCTCATATGAACTCCGCGAAGTCCTCGCGACGACGCTCGAAGATGCCGGCGGCCACCCAGAGCAGCGCCAGGGAGACGCCCATCCACATGAGGAGCGGCCCTGGATTGGGAAGCCGGTGCTCGTAGAAGATGGACTGGTAGGACGTCACCATCACCGCCATCGGGTTGAGCAGCACGAGGGGGCCCTGCGCGGCGTCCGGCAGCGTGTCCACCCGGTAGAAGACGGGCGTGACGAAGAACCACATGGTCAGGAGGTTGGCGATGATCTGCTGCAGGTCCCGGAACGTCACGTTCAACGCGGACACGATGTAGACCAGCGCCACCGTCATGCTCAGCTGCGTGAGCAGCACCACCGGGAAGGCGATGATGTGCCAGGTGGGCACATAGCCCAGGATGAGCCCCAGCCCGATCATCAGGGGCAGGGACAGCACGTAGTTGCAGAGGTTGGTCACCACCACGGTGGCCGGCAGCACCTGCGCGGGAAAGCGCACCTTGGTGAGCAGGTCGCGCCGATCACTGATGGAGCTGGCCCCGGCCCCCAGGGACGTGGAGAACCAGATCCACGGCAGGAGCCCCACGAACACGAAGTAGGTGTACCCCTCGATCTTCTGCCGCATGTAGACGGTGAAGAGCAGGGAGTAGACGCCCATCTGCAGCATCGGGTTGAGGAACGTCCACAGGAAGCCGAGCACCGAGTTCCGGTACCGCGCCTTGAGCTCCCGTTGGGTCAGGCTGAGCAGGAGGCCCCGGTATTGGTAGAGCTCACGCAGGTTGCGAAGCATGCAGGGCCATCCATACATCATGCGAAGAGGAAGAGGTGAGCAACGGGACTTCCGGGCGCTCGCGGACACGCCCGTCCGGCCGCTCGCCGCATCGCGCCGCGCCGGCCTCGCGCGCGCACCACCTGGAAAAGAAAAAGGCCCCCTGGTTTCCCAGAGGGCCTTTATTTTTTGGAGCGGGAAAAGGGATTTGAACCCTCGACCCTCGCCTTGGCAAGGCGATGCTCTACCGCTGAGCTATTCCCGCATCAGGACTGCCGTACCGCTTGCTGCTTTCCGTCGGGCGGTGCCGCGCCGGAAGTGAGATGGGGTATACAGAGGGCCTTCGGACCCGTCAAACACTTTTCGCATCCGCCTCCGGATCCGCGCCTCCCCTCCGGGCGAGCATGGCCAGGAACGCGCGGAAGTAGACGACGGCGCTCCACACGGAGAACGCGCCCGACAGGTAGACGAGCACCTTGCCGACCTGGTTGTAGTCGACCGTGACGGTCTGGAAGCCCAGGTCCAGCGGGTGCACGTAGTGGACGCACAGGGAGATGATCCCCACGAGCTGGAGGGACGTCTTCCACTTCCCCTCCTGGCCGGCGGCGATGACCATGCCCTCGCTGGCCGCGATGGTGCGCAGGCCGCTGACGATGAACTCGCGCGCCAGCAGCACGATGACGACCCAGGCGGCGATGCGGCCCAGGCGGACCATCATCACCAGGGCGGCCATGGCGATGAGCTTGTCCGCCAACGGGTCCATGAACTTGCCCACGACGGTGATGAGGTTCCACTTGCGCGCCAGGTAGCCGTCCACCACGTCGGTGATGGAGGCCACCGCGAACACCAGCCCCGCGAGCAGCGAGTGGAGCGGATCCGCGTCGTAGGTGAGCCAGACGAACAGGGGGATGATGAGGATGCGCCCCAACGTGAGCATGTTGGGCAGGTTCCAGAACTCCTGCACCAGGATGCTGGGACGGCGGGAGGCGCGCTTGCGGGCCCGCTCCTCACGCTTCTTCTGCTTCCGGAGAGCTCGGTCCGAGGAGGCCATGGGCGCGCTTTCTACCGGACCCCGAGTGCGATGAGGGCAAAACCTTCACCGCCCAACTCCACCGCCGTGCGCAGTGTCTCCCCGGCAGCGGACTGGAGCAGCGGCACCACACGCGGAGTGAGGTTGCCCAGCCAGCCCACCAGATGGGACAGGGGCACCGACACCGGCGCGTCCATCGTCACCGGCACCGAGCGCAGCGGCCCCGACAGACTCAAGAGCACCCGCCCCTGCCCGCGCAGGTGCACGAGGTCCAGGTCCGGCGCCAGGTCCGACGGCACGCGGCCGTTCTCGAACACCACCGGCTCCTCGAAGGCGAAGACGCTCGCGTCGCGCAGGTAGACGGACTCATCGTCCAGCACCATCGCCACCAACTGCCGCCCGGCGGCCGGCTCCAGGTGCAGCGTGCCCTGACCCCGGGCGCGCACCATGGCCTGGACGCCGTCGCCGAAGGGCTTGTCCGTGGCCCGGCCCCGGAAGCGCTTCATCTCCGGCTGGAAGGCGACCTGTCCCTGCACGGCGATGAGCCCCTCCAAACGAGTGAGCAGTTCCCCGTTCACCGACACGGCGACGCTCGCGGGCCCCTGCACGAAGGGCTGGGCCGCGGAGGCACCCGGCAGGACCGCCGTGGGCGCCCACTCGGTGAGCACCGGTGGGTTCACGCCGGGTCCGGATCCGCTCGTGTTCGCGGCCGGGGACGGCGTGGCAGCGGCCGGCGCGGGGGGCTCGCTCGCGGCCAGCGCGGCGGAGGTCTCCTCGAATGTGGTGACAGGCTCCTCGGAGACTTCAATCTCCTCCGACACCGGGGTCGGGGGCAGCTCGTCGGAGACCTCCACGTCCTCCCCGGAGGCGTACGCGTCCGTCGTCGCGACCAGCGCCCGGGCCTGTTCGGAGTCGGAGTCGGAGGCGGCTGAACCGGCGGAGAGGCTTGGATCCTCGTCCTCGTCGAAGCGCAGCTCGTCGTCCGAGGGGCGCGGCGGCGGCGTCGCCGCGACGGGAGGTCGGCTTTCCCGGGCGCCCGTGGCGGGAGTCTTCCGGGGTGCTTCGTCCAGGCCGAACTGGGCGCCCCAGTCGTTCTCGCCGGAGCCGGTGGAGGCGGTGGACGCGCCCTCCCCTTCGCCGCCTTCCGCGTCGCGGGGACGGGCGGGCGCGGCGGGGCGGCTGAAGCCTTCACCAGCGATGGCGCGCGACATCTTCTCCGCCATGGCATCGCTGCCGGACAGCAGGAAGTGCTCGCGCGCGCGGCCGTACTCGCCCATCTGGGCGAAGGTCAGGCCCAGGTAGTTGTGGGCCTTCTTGTGATCCGGGGCCAGGTCGGTGGCGGTCTCGAACTCGCGCGCCGCGCGCTGGAGCGCGTTCGTCTTCAGGTAGACGAGCCCCAGGTTGACGCGCAACGTGGGGTCCACCGGGTTGTCCCGCACGAGCATCTCGTACAGGTCCGCGGCGCGGTCGAAGAGGCCCAGCTTGAAATAGGTCAGGCCCAGCAGGTTCTGGGCCTTCTCGTGACGCGGCTGGAGCTGGTGCGCACGCTCCAGGAAGTCCTTCGCTTCAATGACCTTGCCGGCGCCCAGCAGCTCGCTTCCACGGTAGAGCTGCTGCAGGAACTCCTCGTCAGCGGGGCCCGGCTCCTTCGTCCCCTTCGTGCGCGTCGTCATTCTCGGGTGTGGGCTCACGGCTGCTGGCCTCGGCCTGGGCGAGCCGCTCGCGCTCCTTGTAGTGGTAGTAGAGCTGGACGACCTTGCGCACGTACGCCTGGGTCTCCGCGTACGGAGGCACCTGGCCTCCGTACTTCTTCACGGCCTCAGGCCCGGCGTTGTAGGCGGCGACCATCTTCACCATGTCGCCGTCGAACATGTTGGCCAGCACGCGCAGATAGCGCACGCCGCCCTCGATGTTCTCCTTCGAGTCGAAGATGTCCTTCACGTACATGTCCGTCGCGGTGGCCGGCATGAGCTGCATCAGCCCGCTGGCGCCCTTGTGGCTGAGCGCGTTCGGGTTGAAGTTGCTCTCCGTGTGCATGATGGCGCGCACCAGCGCGGACGGGATGCGGTAGCGCAGCGCCGCCTTGGCGATGTGCGGATCCAGCTCCTCCGGCGTGCGCGCGCGGCCGCGCACCGGAGCGCTGGTGGCGGGCGCGGGCGAGAAGGTGCCGGCCAGCTTGCGCGCCTTGCGCGAGCCCGCCGGGGGCACGTTCGTGTAGACGATCGTCCCGTCCTTCTCCACGTAGCTGTAGATGCCGTCGGCGAACGACGCCGTGGGGGCGAGGGTCAGCAGGGCAAGAAGGACGGTGAGGACACGCATGGCGGCGGCCGAAACCTTAGACAACGGCCGGAAAGTCCTCAAGAAAACGCCTTGTTTCCAGCACTTACCGCCATTAAGGCTGTTCGCCATGCCCCATCGGTTTGATTTCCTGGTCCTGGGCGGAGGCGTGGCGGGTCTGTCGTTCGCCCTGGAGGCGGCCCAGCATGGCACCGTCGCCGTGCTCACCAAGCGCGAGCGGGGCGAAGGCAACACCGCCTACGCGCAGGGGGGCATCGCCGGCGTGCTGGCCCCCACCGACACGTTCGACGCCCACATCGAGGACACCCTCGTGGCGGGCGCGGGCCTGTGTCACCGGGACGCGGTGGAGGTCACGGTGCGCGAGGGCCCCGAGCGGCTGCGGCAGCTCGTCGCCCTGGGCGCGGAGTTCGACCGTCGGGTCGGCGGCGAGTTCGACCTCACGCGCGAGGGTGGCCACTCCGCCCGCCGGGTCATCCACGCGGGCGACATCACCGGCCGCGAGGTGCAGCGCGCGATGCTGGCCGCGTGTGACGAACACCCCAACATCACGTTCTTCCAGAACACCGCCGCCATCGACCTGATGCTGGACAGGAAGCCGCACTCGCCCTCCGCCAGCCGGTGCGTGGGCGTGTACGCGCTGCTGGAGGACGGCACCATCGAGCGCTTCCTCTCCAAGGTGACGGTGCTGGCCACCGGCGGCGCGGGCAAGGTGTACCTGTACACGTCCAACCCGGACGTCGCGACGGGGGACGGCGTGGCCATGGCGTACCGCGCGGGCGCGCGCGTGGCGAACATGGAGTTCTACCAGTTCCACCCCACCTGCCTGTTCCACCCGGAGGCCAAGAGCTTCCTCATCAGCGAGGCCCTGCGCGGCGAGGGCGGCAAGCTGCGGCTCAAGGACGGACAGGCCTTCATGGAGCGCTACCACCCCATGAGGGACCTGGCGCCGCGCGACGTGGTGGCGCGCGCCATCGACGCGGAGCTGAAGCGCACGGGCAACGACTGCGTCTACCTGGACATGACGCACCTGGGCCGCGCGTACGTCACCGAGCGCTTCCCCAACATCTACGCCACGTGCAAGGCCTTCAACATCGACATGGCCGTGCAGCCCATCCCCGTCGTGCCCGCGGCGCACTACCAGTGCGGCGGCGTGGTGACGGACCTGCACGGGCGCACCAACGTGCCGGGCCTCTACGCCATTGGCGAGGTGTCCTCCACGGGCCTGCACGGCGCCAACCGGCTCGCGTCCAATTCGCTGTTGGAGGGCCTGGTGTTCGGCCACCGCGCGGTGAAGGTGGCGGCGGAGGAGATCGCCTCGCTGACGCACTCCAGGGAGGAGCCGCCCGCATGGGACTCAGGCAGCGCGGTGGACTCCGACGAGCGCGTCGTTGTGGCCCACAACTGGGATGAGATCCGCCGCCTGATGTGGAACTACGTCGGCATCGTGCGCACGGACAAGCGGCTGATGCGCGCGCGCCGGCGGCTGGAGCTGTTGCGCGAGGAGATCCGCGACTACTACTGGCGCTTCAAGGTGACCCGCGACGTCATCGAGCTGCGTAACATCGCGGAGGTGGCGCACCTCATCGTGGACTGCGCGAGCCGTCGCAAGGAGAGCCGGGGCCTGCACTACACCCTGGACTACCCCCACACCGACGAGCACCAGGGCACGCGCGACACCGTGCTGTCCCGGGAGCTGTGAGCCGCCATGTCGAGTCCGCGCCGCACGCAGAATGAGCTCCCGGGCCCCACTGGCCTGGGCGACGAACCGGGGCCCACGCAGGGCCACCGCGATGGTGACGGCCCGCCGCCTCCGGGGCCGCGGGTCGCCCTGCCCCGCCCGTACGTCTGCTACGCGCTGATGGCCGGCGCGGTGGCGATGTTCTTCCTGGGCCGCTCCCTGGGCCAGACGCTGGTGGGGCCGGACGGGACGCCGGTGGGACACCTGCCGCCGCTGGCGCTCTTCGGCCCGGCGGTGCGCGCGGGCGAGTACTGGCGCCTGCTGGGCATGGTGTTCGAGCACGGCAACGCGCTGCACCTGTTCTTCAACATGTCCGTCGTCTTCACGATGGGCCAGACGCTGGAGCGCGGCATCGGCAGTCTGCGGTTCCTGGCGCTGTCGCTCGTCACCGCGCTGGGCGGCTCCGCGTTCGCGCTCTTCTTCAACTTCAACATCGTGACGGTGGGCGCCTCCGGGATGATCCTCGGCTGGGGCGGCGCGATGCTGCCCATCGCCACGCAACAGGGCCGCAAGGACCTGTACTTCTGGCTGGTGCAGGTGGCGGTCATCAGCCTGCTGCCCGGCGTGAGCTGGGCAGGGCACCTGGGCGGGTTCGTCTTCGGCCTGCCGTGCGGCATGGCCCTGCGCCAGGGCCGGAAGTTCTACGCGCGCGCCATCCCCGTGCTGCTGTTCATCGCCGCGGCCCTGGCCCTGGTCGCATCCCACCCCGAACGGCACGGAGGTTTCTGACATGGCCGAAGTCAACGTGCGCAGCGTCTGCATCTTCTGCGGTTCCCGCTCGGGCGTGCGTCCCGAGTACCGCGACGCGGCCACGAAGCTGGGCGCCGCGATGGCAAGGCGGGGGCTGACGCTCGTCTACGGCGGCGCCAGCGTGGGGTTGATGGGCGCGGTGGCGGACGCGGTGCTCGCCGGCGGCGGCAGGGCCGTGGGCGTGCTGCCCCACTTCATGGACGCGAAGGAGCTGGGGCACCCGCGCCTGACGGAGATGCACCGGGTGGACTCCATGCACTCGCGCAAGGCGCTGATGGCCGAGCGCGCGGACGCCTTCATTGCCCTGCCCGGCGGCTTCGGCACCCTGGACGAGCTGTTCGAGATCGTCACCTGGGCCCAACTGGGGCTGCACCGCAAGCCCATGGGCCTTCTGGACGTGGATGGCTTCTTCCAACCGCTGCTCGCGCTTGTGCAGCGCATGGTGGAGGCCGGCTTCGTGCCGGAGACCCAGGCGATGCCCTTCGCGGTGAGTCCTTCGCCGGACGCGCTGCTGGACCGCCTGATTTCGGGGCCCACCATGCCGGTGACGTCGAAGTGGCTCAAGGACGGCCAGCAGACCTGAGGCCGCGGGCCGCTGCTTCGTTCAGTGGGCCTTCACCTTGAGCTCCGCGCTGCCCAGCGACGAGGCCACGCGCAGCATCACCTGGTCGGTGCCTTCGGGGATGACGGGCTGGCCTCCGGAGAAGGTGAGCGGGAAGCGCACGCGGTAGCCCACCCAGAAGAGGGTGGTGTACGGGTAGTAGGCGCGCACGTTGAGGTCCGCCCGGCCGATGCGGCGGACCTCCACGGGCGTCACCTCGCCCGCGGGCGTCACCAGCGCGATCCGCCAGATGCTGTTGCGGTTGGCGAAGTCGTCGTAGCGCGAGTCGTTGACGTGCACGCCCAGGAAGAACTCGTGGAACTGCGCCGCCTCCGCCTGTTCCTCGGCGAGCAGCGACTCCACCTTCGCCGCGGGCAGCGTCTGGAAGAGCGCGCGGCGGCGGACGCGGGCGTCGCGGAAGACGGGCGTCTGCAGCGTGGCCCCCGCGAAGATGCGCGTGTCGAAGCCGTCGTAGATCTCCTTGCGGTCCGAGTACCGGTCCAGCACCGCCATGTACGCGGCCTCCGCCTTCGGATCATCCAGCGTGGGAGCAGGCTCCCCGACGAGGGGGGGCGTGTTGGCGCAACCGCCCAGCACGCCCAGCAGCACCACGGCCACCAGCAGCCTTCTCACGGGATGAAGTCCTTGCGCGTGAACAACGTGGTGAGGCGGTGGCCGGAGGCCTCCACGGCCTCGCGTCCGCCTTCCAGCCGGTCCACCAGCGCGAAGGCGCCCAGCACCGTCAGGCCCTCCAGCTTCGCCCGCTCAATCGCCTTGAGCGTGGACGCGCCCGTCGTCACCACGTCCTCCACGATGGCCACCGGCGCACCGGGGCCCAGCGCGGCCAGACCTTCAATCCACTGGCCGGTGCCGTGGCCCTTGGGCTCCTTGCGCACGATGAAGGCGTGCAGCGGCGAGCCCTCCAGGAAGCTGGTGAGGCTCACCGCCGACGCGAGCGGATCCGCGCCGAGCGTCAGCCCACCCGCGGCCACCGCCGACGGAGCGTCGCGCCGGATGGCCTCCAGCAGCAGCCGGCCGATGAGGTAGTGGCCCTCGGCGAGCAGCGCGGTGCGCTTGCAGTCGATGTAGAAGTCCGACTCCTTGCCGGAGGAGAGCACCACGCGCCGCCGCTCGAAGGAGCGCTGGGTGAGCACCTCCAGGAGCCGGGCGCGGTCGCGAGTGAGCGATTCCGCCATGGCCTACAGACCCTCCAGGTACTTCACCAGCTCCGCCGAGTAGCGGACCTGCATCAGCAGCTCCGCGCGCCGGGATTCGTCCAGCGAGGAGAACACGTCCGCCAGCAGCGACAGGTCCTGGTTGAGGGCGCCCATGCGCTGCGCGACGTCCGCCGCCAGCTCATCCGCGTCGATCTCCTCTTCCACGCCCTCCGGCGCCAGCGTCTCCTCGGTGGCGAGCGCCTTCTCCAGCATGTCGCGCACCGGCGCGGTCAGCCGGCCTTCGGCCTCCAGCGAGTCCCGCTTGGCCTCCAGCGTGTCGTGCTCCACCGGCGAGGCGTGGATGGCCTCCGCCAGCGACAAGAGCAGCGCGTCCTCGTCGGACAGCTCCTCGTGCACGCGGACCTGCACCTGGTCGCGCTTGAGGAAGCGCAGCGCCGCCACGCGCCGGAAGCCGCAGATGAGCTGGTAGCGCTCCTCGCCGCGCGGGCGCACGTCCACCGGGAACAGCTGTCCCAGGCGCGCCAGGTCCGTGGCCAGCTCGGACACGTCGCCTTCGTCGCGCAGACGGAAGGTGGTGTCCTCCTCCAGTCGCTCCAGCGGCAACACCATCGCCGTCACCTGTCCCATCACGCGGGGCTCCACGGCCTCCGCGAGGGGCTCCTCGTCCGGGGTCGCCACAGCTTTGTCGGAACCGCCATCCGGGCCGGGGGCTTCTTCCTGGCTCGCGCGGCTCGCCACGTCCCAGATGCCGGCGCTCAGGAGCGCTGCGTCCACGCCCGACACCGGGCCGGAGCGCGCCTCGTCCTTCGGCTCGCCAGGGGCGTCCGCCACATCGCCGCCCGACGGCAGCTCCACGTAGCGGCCCGGGCCCGCCTGTTCCGCGGAGGCTTCGGAGCCCGTGCCGGCCTCGGACGGAGCGCCCGTTTCGCCAGTCGTTCCGGAGGCCGCACCCGCATCCGGGCTCGTCGCGGAGGCACCTTCCACCGCGCCGCCCGTGCCTGCCTCGGGGTTCGTCCAGGCCCCATCGCCGCCGGCTCCGGAGGCCGCACCGGCATCCGGGTTCGTCGCGGCCGCGGCAGTCGCCTCACCGCCGGTTCCGGACTCGGAGCCCGTCACGGCCGCGGTGCTCGCGTCGGTTCCACCGCTGGACGCGTCCACCGTGCCGCCGCCGGCTTCCACCGGGGCCCCAGGGGCGTCACCTGCTCCACCGCTTGCTTCCGCTTGCGCTCCACTCACGGCGTCGCCACCCGCTCCCGCCTGAGAGGCGCCTTCCGAAATGACTTCCCCACCCGCGCCCTGCGCGTGCGAGGTCCCTGCCACGCCCTCGCCATGCTCCGGCCGGGACGCTTCGGACGCGCCCTCCTGCTGGGACGGCGTTGCGTTCTCCCCAGGTGTGCCCGGCATTCCTTCCTGTCCCTCGGCCCTGTGCTCGGCGTCCATGGTGGCACCCCCGGTTGTTCCACCCCCGCGCCGCCGGAAACGGCGGCGCGGTGGGCGGGCTCTAGCGGGACTTCTTCACCACGACCTTCTTCTTCGCGCCAGCGGCCACCACGCGGGACATGGGTCCCGAAGCACTGCTCGCCTGCTCAGTGGGTGGCGGGCGCGGCGGCTCGGGCGCGCGCGCGGTGAACGTGGGCGCCGAGGGCGGCGGCGGCGGCAGCGGCTTGCTGGCCGGAGCCGAGGGCCGGGACACCACCGTGGCCGGCGCCGTGCTGGCGGGCGCGGGG
>NZ_RAWD01000026.1:0-50303 GCF_003612065.1 Corallococcus sp. CA047B | reverse complement strand
CCCGCATCCTGTCCGTTGCCCCGGGCCTGCGACTTCGCGTTGGCGCTCATGTGTGCATCCTCCGGGGGCCCTCCAGTGCAGGCGCCCGGCCATCCCCCGCGGTGCCTCGAAACGGGCACTTGCGACCTGGCGGAGCACCATTTCGGAGCGGAACGCGCCAGGACGGCGCACCCGGAGTGATCCACTCCGGACAGGCGTTGAACCGCCACGGCCCGGCTCGGCGCGTCAGCGAAGGAGGAGCCTCGCCTTATGTTCCCTTGACCCGAGGGGGGACGATTTTATAATTGACCAGTCCGGTCCACATTCGTGTGGGCACATGTAGACCCTGCCGCTGCGCGCGGACCCACCGCGTCGCCGGGGAGCGGAGGGAAGTCCCACCCTCCCGCGTCTTTTCTTCCGAGGAAGCCATGCTGAACCTGCCCATCTACATGGACAACCACGCCACCACCCCGCTCGACCCGCGGGTGCTGGAAGCGATGTTGCCCTACCTCCGTGAGGACTTCGGCAACGCGGCCAGCCGCAACCATGCGTTCGGCTGGAAGGCCGAGGCCGCGGTGGAGAAGGCCCGCCGGCAGGTGGCGGAGCTGATTGGCGCGTCGGAGAAGGAGATTGTCTTCACCTCCGGCGCCACCGAGTCCGACAACCTGGCCATCAAGGGCGTCATCGAGTTCTACAAGTCCAAGGGCGACCACATCATCACCCTGAAGACCGAGCACAAGGCCATCCTGGACACCTGCAAGCGTCTGGAGCGCGTGCGCCAGGAGCGGCTGGACGAGCTCAAGCTGCTGCGCCTGGGACAGCTCGCCGAGCGCGACGTGCAGCCGGAAGACGTGGCGGAGCTGGCCGTGAAGTTCGACCTGGAGTCGGACGCGACGTACCAGAAGTGGGCGGAGCTGCCGACGGGCGGCGCGCGCGTCACCTACCTGGACGTGGAGCGGGACGGCCGCGTGAGCCTGGAGAAGCTGGCCGCGGCCATCACGCCGAAGACGGTGCTCATCTCCATCATGTTCGCCAACAACGAGATCGGCGTCCTCCAGCCGGTGGCGGAGATTGGCCGGCTGTGCCGCGAGAAGGGCATCCTCTTCCACTGCGACGCGGTGCAGGGCGTGGGCAAGGTGCCCTTCGACGTGGAGGCGATGAACGTGGACCTCGCGTCCATCAGCGCCCACAAGATGTACGGCCCCAAGGGCGTGGGTGCGCTGTACGTGCGCCGCAAGCCGCGTGTGCGCATCGCCCCCATGGTGGACGGCGGCGGACATGAGCGCGGCATGCGCAGCGGCACGCTCAACGTGGCCTCCATCGTCGGCTTCGGCGCGGCGGCGGAGGTGGCGAAGCAGGACCTGCCCGAGGAGGCGGCCCGCCTGTTCCGCCTGCGCGAGCGGCTGCGCACCGGCATCATGGAGCAGTTGGACATGGTCGTGGTGAATGGCAGCCTGGAGCACCGCATGCCGGGCAGCCTCAACATCTCCTTCTCCTACGTGGAAGGCGAAGCGCTGATGATGTCCATCAAGGACGTCGCGGTGTCGTCCGGGTCCGCGTGCACCTCCGCCTCCCTGGAGCCCTCCTACGTGCTGCGCGCCCTGGGCGTGGAGGAGGACATGGCCCACAGCTCCATCCGCTTCGGCCTGGGCCGCTTCAACACGGAGGAAGAGGTAGACTTCGTCATCCGCCTCGTGGTGGACAAAGTCCGCAAGTTGCGAGACATGAGCCCGCTGTACGAGATGGCCAAGGAAGGCATCGACTTGAAGAGCATCGAGTGGACGGCGCACTAGGCGCGCGGGTTCTTCCACCGACACGGATCCCAACCGGGCACGCAAGTCCCCGCCCGCCCGGCAGCGCATCGGTTGCCCCCCAGGCGCATCAGTTCAAGCGTTGTGTGAAGGAGCGTTAGACGCATGGCTTACAGCGAGAAGGTCATCGAGCACTACGAGAACCCCCGCAACGTGGGGACGCTCGACAAGAACGACCCGAACGTGGGCACCGGCCTCGTGGGCGCTCCCGCCTGCGGCGACGTGATGCGCCTCCAGTTGAAGATCAGCGACGCGGGCGTCATCGAGGACGCGCGCTTCAAGACCTTCGGCTGCGGCTCCGCCATCGCGTCCAGCTCGCTCGTCACCGAGTGGGTGAAGGGCAAGACGGTCGACCAGGCGATGACCATCTCCAACAAGGACGTGGCGCGGGAGCTGGCGCTGCCCCCCGTGAAGATCCATTGCTCGGTGCTGGCCGAGGACGCCATCAAGGCGGCCATCGAGGACTTCAAGAAGAAGCGCGCCGCGCGGCAGTCGTAGTCAGCAGCTCCCGAAGCACGCGGCACTTTCAGGAAGCGAGGACGACACCATGAACGAGCAGGCCCAGACGACCCAGGCCCCTCAGACGCCCCCCAAGCCGGCGCCCAAGGGCATTGGCCTGGCGGACAGCGCGGTGGAGCGCCTCAAGGTGCTGCTGGCGGAGCGCCAGACGCCGGAGGCGGGGTTGCGCATCGCCGTGAAGGGCGGTGGCTGCTCCGGCCTCCAGTACTCCATGGAGTGGTCGGAGAAGTCCCGCGAGCGCGACAAGGTGTTCGAGAAGGACGGCGTGCGCGTCTTCGTGGATCCGAAGAGCTACCTGTACCTCATCGGCACGGAGTTGGTGTTCGAGCAGACGCTGATGGCCTCCGGCTTCAAGTTGAACAACCCGAACGTGAAGGCCGCCTGCGGCTGCGGAGAGAGCTTCTCCGTCTGACGCGCGGTCCACCCGCCCGCCCCGTCGGTCAGGGAGCGGGTATCAGGGGTCCGGCCCGGTGCCGGGCCCCTTTTTCGTTTCGCCCCCATGAGGATTCCCCCACCGTGAGGACCCACTTCGACGTGTTCGGGCTGCCCCGCTCCCACGCCGTGGACGTGCCGGCCCTGGAGAAGCAGTTCCGGGAGCTGTCGCTCCAACTGCACCCGGACCGCGTCGCCCAGGGCAATGCCCGCGAGCGGCTCCAGGCCCTGGAGGGCACCACCGCCCTCAACGAGGCCTACAAGACGCTCAAGGACCCGGTGCGCCGCGCCTTCTACCTGCTCAAGCTGCACGGCATCGACCTGGACCGCGAGGACGCCGGCGCGCAGAAGGACATGCCCCTGGCGTTCCTGGAGGAGGTCATGACCCTGCGCGAGGAGTTGGACGACGCCATCGCGGCGAAGGACCTGCCGAAGGCCCAGGCCATGGCGAAGGACGTCGCGGCGAGGAAGCAGGCGGCGCTCGCGGAGGCCGTGTCCGCGCTCCAGGGGCTGGAGGGAGCGGGCGATTCTCCCGACGGGGTGAGAAAGGCATCGCACGCGCTGGGGCGGGTGCGCTACTTCACGCGCTTCCTCGAGCAGGTGGACGCGTTCGAGGAGGAGGTGCTCGCGTGAGCAACAACGGCTTTCTGCAGATCCACGACCCGCTGAAGCCCAAGGGGCACGTGGTGGGCATCGACCTGGGCACCACCCACTCGCTGGTGGCGTCCGTGTCCCAGGGCAAGCCCCGCTGCGTCCCGGTGGACGACGGGGATTCGCTGCTGCTGCCCTCCGTCGTGCACTACGGCAAGGACGGCGGCGTGGTGGTGGGCGCGCGCGCGCGGCTGCTCGGCGCCGACGCCCCCACGGACACCATCGTGTCGGTGAAGCGCTTCATGGGCCGGGGCCCGGACGACGCGGAGACGCGCAAGCTGGGGGCCTACCGCTTCGTCCCCGGCTCGCAGGTGGTGCGCTTCGACGTGGCCGGCGGACAGCCGGTGACGCCCATTGAAGTCTCCGGCGAAATCCTGCGCGCCCTGAAGCGCCGCGCGGAGGCGCACTTCTCCGGCAAGGTGGAGCAGGCCGTCATCACCGTGCCCGCCTACTTCGACGACGCCCAGCGGCAGGCCACCCGGGACGCGGGGAAGCTCGCGGGCCTGGAGGTGCTGCGGCTGCTCAACGAGCCCACCGCGGCGGCCCTGGCCTACGGCCTGGACAAGGGCAGCCAGGGCATGTTCGCCGTCTACGACCTGGGCGGCGGCACCTTCGACATCTCCATCCTCAAGCTGGAGGACGGCGTCTTCGAGGTGAAGTCCACCGGCGGCGACTCCGCCCTGGGCGGAGACGACTTCGACCGCGCCATCGCGGAGCGCGTGCTCCAGGCGATGGGCGCATCCTCCCCCACCCATGCGCAGGTCTCGGAGACCCTGGCGGCGGCGCGCAGGGTGAAGGAAGCGCTGACGGACGTGGCGGAGGCGACGCTCAGCGTGGGCGGGCACTCGCAGCCCGTCACGCGCGCGGACTTCGAGGCGTGGATCCAGCCGCTCGTGCAGAAGACGGGTCTGGTGTGCCGGCGGGCCCTGAAGGACGCGGGCGTGGTGGCCGGGGAACTGGACGGCGTCATCCTGGTGGGCGGCTCCACGCGCGTGCCGGCGGTGCGCCGCTTCGTGGCGGAGCTGTTCGGCCGCGAGCCCCTGGGTGACATCGATCCGGATCAGGTCGTGGCGCTGGGCGCGGCGGTGCAGGCCAGCCTCCTCACCGACAGCAACCGCCAGGACGAGGTGCTGCTGCTGGACGTGCTGCCCCTGTCGCTGGGCCTGGAGACGATGGGCGGCATCGCGGAGAAGCTGATCCAGCGCAACTCCACCATCCCCACGGCGGCGGCGCAGGTGTTCACCACGTTCAAGGACGGCCAGACGGGCCTGGACGTGCACGTGGTGCAGGGCGAGCGGGAGCTGGTGCAGGACAACCGCAGCCTCGCGCGCTTCACCCTCTCCGGCATCCCGCCCCTGGCGGCGGGCATGGCCCGGGTGGAGGTGCGCTTCCAGGTGGACGCGGACGGCATCCTGTCCGTCACCGCCAAGGAGCAGAGCACCGGCGTCGCGCAGACCATCACCGTGAAGCCCAGCCACGGCCTGTCCGACGAGGAGATCGAACAGATGCTGCTCGACTCCATCGACTACGCCGAGGACGACATCCAGGCCCGTCAGGTGCGCGAGCAGCAGGTGGAGGCCGAGCGCGTCCTCACCGAGGCCGACCGCCAGCTTCGCGAGAACGCGGCCCTGCTGGAGGCCGGCGAGCCGGAGGCCATCCAGGCCGCCATGGCCCGCGTGCGTGAGTCAGCGAAGGGCAAGGACTACATGGCCGTGAAGGAGGCCCTCCACGCGCTGGACGAGGCGTCCCGGGCCTTCATCGAACGGGTCATGAACCGCGCCATCACCCAGGTGGTGTCCGGCCATTCCGTGGAGGAGTACTGACCGTGCCCAAGGTCACCTTCAAGAGCCCCCTGGCGGAGGTCGCCGTGGACGTACCCCCGGGCACCACCCTGCTGGACGCCGCGGAGAAGGGCGAGGCCCAGGTGGGCCACAGCTGCGGCGGCGTGTGCGGGTGCTCCACCTGCCATGTGTGGATCCGCAAGGGCTTCGACTCGCTGAGCGAGCAGCGGGACGACGAGATGGACCGCCTGGACATGGGCTTCGACGTGCGGCCCTATTCCCGCCTGTCCTGCCAGACGGAAGTGGCCTCCGAGGACGTCACGGTGGAGATCACCGAGGAGTCCCTGGTCGCCTTCATGGATGAGAACCCGGCCATCCGCCGGCAGCTCGAATCCGAAGGGAAATGGCCCCTGAAGAAGTAGGCCGAAAACGGGGCTTGACCGGGCAGAAGAGGTTCTTTATACGTCTGCCCGTCGCAACGCCGCGCCAGCCCGCCCGGGTGGTGGAATTGGTAGACACACTAGATTCAGGGTCTAGCGCCTGCAAGGGCATGGAGGTTCGAGTCCTCTCCCGGGCATGAAGTAGAAAGAAGGGCCCCGACCACAAGTCGGGGCCCTTTTTGTTTTCCGGAACGGCCCTTCGCGCGGATCAGGGCTGCGCGGGTTCCACGGCCTCGTGCGCCACATGGTGCGCCGCGGCGTTGGCCAGCCGCCCCCCCTTGCGCAGGTCCCGGATGCGCAGCTTGCTGTGGTGCACGGACAGGGCGCCCAGGGACACCTGGCTGAGCACGGTGCCCAGGTGGGTGAGCGTGGCGAAGGCCGCCGCCGCCTCCGGGCTGGCCCCCAGGGAGCGCGCCGCCCAGCTCGTCACGAAGTAGTAGATGCCCATGCCCGCCGGGACGCCCGGCAGCGCCTGCCCCAGGGAGATGGCCCCCAGCACCACCGCGCCCGCGAAGAGCCCGCCGGGGATGCCGATGCCGTGCAGCGCGAGGCCGTACGCCAGCGCGGAGGCGGACACCGGGAAGATGGAGAAGAAGAACACCTTCGCCATGCCCTTGAAGGAGCGCGCGGTGCCCAGGCCCTCGCCCACGTGGGCGAAGAAGCTCTCCACGCGCGGCAGGCTGTGGCGCTTGTGCAGCCAGCGGCCCAGGGGCGCCGCCCAGTGGGCCAGCAGCACCACCAGCGCGACCAGCCCGATGCACAGCGAGATGGCCACCTTCAGCTGTCCCTGGAAGTGGGCCATCGTCGTGCCGAAGGGGCCCAGGAAGGACAGGGCCACCAGCAGCATCAGACAGGCGAACTCCATCAGCTTGCACACGCCCACGGAGCCCAGGCCCCGGATGAAGGGCACGTGCTGCGTGCGCGCCAGCAGGAAGGCCCGCGTCACCTCGCCCAGCTTCCCCGGCAGCGCGTTGTGCACGAAGACGCCAATGCCCACCAGGTGGTAGCGCTCCTTGAACGGGATGGGCTTGCGCAGCGTGGACTGCCACTGCACCGCCCGCAGCGGCACGAGCGACGCCTGCAGCAGCAGGAAGGGCACCAGCCACACCAGGTGCCCCGGCAGGTCCGCGACGAACTGACGCAGCGGGAAGCGGGGGATGAGCAGGTCCCCTGCCCCGCTCAGGTTCCACTTGAAGAAGGCCGTGGACAGCAGGAGCACGGACAGCACGAGCCCCACCACGGCGCCCAGCACCTTGAGCCACGTGCGTCCACCGGCGTTGGGAAGCCGCATGGTCCTCCCTTCGGGTTTCAATGCAGGATTCGCGGCGAGCCCGTGTCCAGGTAGGCCTCCGCCAGCCGCTCATGCAGCCGCGCGCAGTGGCTCAGGCCGGACAGGTCCACCGGCCCGCTCGCGGGCCACATCACCAGGCTGTCGGACTCCACCTGCGTCAGGCCCCCGTGCGAGCCGAACTCCCACGCGAAGCCCACCGTGCCGCCCTTCTGGACGGCCGCGCCGAAGAGCACCAGGTCGCCCGCCGTCTCCATGCGCGGCAGGCCGTGGAGGAAGTCCGCCACGGCGCGCCGGCTGTACTCCGAGGACAGGGGCGCGCGGTCCAGGTCCGCGGGCCCATACACCCCGCCGCCCATCACCACCACCGCCTCCGCCCCCCGGCGCATCGCCACCATGCCGATGTCCGGGTTGTCCGTGGCGCGCGCGAGCACCTCCGGATGCCGCGCCAGCAGCTCGCGGGCCTCCAGCGGCGCGGGACGACCGCTCAGGTAGATGTGCGCGAAGTTGCCGGCCTCCACCACCACGGGGGTGAAGGGCTCGCGAGCAGACGTGTCCGGCGTGGGCGGCTCGCGCCCGTCCAGCAGGCCGCGCTGGACGTCGTCGCGCAGGGGCGGCGTGGGGCCCTCGAAGAGCACCGCCTCCAGCCGCCGTCCCTGGCGCTGCTCCAGGGGCAGGCTGTCCACGTGGCCGTGGTCCGACAGGAGGATGACGTCGTAGGGCTCCGGCGCCGCGCGGGCCACGGCGAACAGCTCCGCCAGGGACGCGTCGACACGGTGCAGCTCCTGCATCGCCAGCTCCGAGCGCGGGCCGCGCCGGTGGGCGACCTCGTCGTAGTTGCCGTACACCAGGTAGATGAGCGGCACGCCGCGCACCATGTCCACCAGGGACTTGGTGTACGCGAAGCTCCAGCCCAACCGCTGGAGGAGGATGCGGCTCAAGAGGAAGCCCTGCTCGTGGCGCCAGTCGTTGACGGCGCGGGCCCACTGACGGACCTCGCGCACGGCCTGCAGGGACTCCATCCCGAACGAGCGCAGGAAGTCCCACGCCCCCCGGGTGCGCGCCGCGCCCAGGCCCTGCATCTCATACGCGAACGAGCGCGCCATCAGCTTGAAGCTGGACAGCGTGCTCATGCACATGCGGTTGGTGGCGCCCGCGTGGAAGAGCGAGAAGTAGGTGTGCCCGCCCTGCTCCAACAGGCTCGTGCGGCCGTGGCCCCGCAGGCGCGCGTCAATGGCCATCGCGTCGCCCGGGGTGTTCATCTGCACCTTGCGGCGAAGCGCCCGGTCGAACCAGCTGTAACCGGGCAGGTTCGGATGCTGGAGCCCGTAGAGCAAACCCGCCTGGAAGAACGGTGTAGAAGTGGGTGCGCCCCAGAAGGCGTTCTCCAGGTGATACGCGCCCGAGCGCACCAGGTGTCCGACGAAGGGCATACGGCCAGAGACAATCGCCTCGTCCAGCAGGGCCTTGGGCACCCCATCCAGATGCACCAACAGCACGTTGCGTGCACGACGTGCCGCCACGGGCGGAACTTTCGAGCCGATGCGCCGAACGACGCTATTCGCCCAATTCCGTGAATTCTCGCTGACGAGTTCGCTCAGACTTTCGCGCACGTTGACGGCTCCCCCATCCCGCGAGGCAAAATGGGCATTCAGGGGGACAGGAGCTTCTGGGGCCGCGATGCTCTCTTGGAGAGCAGGCGGGCGGAGCGCTCACTGATCCCGGGCTGGAATCGATTCGCCCCCCTGGGGCTTCACGGGGTTTCGATGCTGGCTCCTGTCGTCTGTCTCTTCTTTCTCCTGCTGACGCTCAGTGCCGCCGCGGCCGGTCGGTCCGCGCCCGGGCTCGTGCCCGTGAAGAAGACGCCGACGATGGACGGCATCGCGCTGCCCCTGGTGAGCTTCAGCTCCGACCAGGGCTTCGGCTACGGGGCCGTGGGCGGCATGTACCTGTACGCGCCCGGCAAGACGCCGTACGCGCACGCCCTGTCCGCGCAGGTGTTCTTCAGCTCGCGCGGTGCCATGAATCATTACCTCCGCTATGACGGCCCGCAGTTGCTGGGGCCCCTGCGGTTGGAAGGCAGGCTGGAGTACCGCAAGGAGAAGAGCAGCCCCTTCTTCGGCGCGGGCAACCTGTCCGCCCCGGACTTCCGCGGCAACGTGGACGACCAGCGCTACAACTACAACAAGGGCTCGCCGGGCCTCTGGGTCCGCCTGCGCGGCCGGCCCTTCGGTGAGACGCACCCCTTCCAGTCCTACGTGGGCTACGGGTGGCGCAACACCAGCGTGTCACCCTACGAAACGTCCATCCTCGCGCAGGAGAAGCCCATCGGCATCGAGGGCGGAACCAGCGGACAGATCCTGGCGGGCGCGCTCTGGGACACGCGCGACGACGAAGCGGACCCCACCTCCGGCGGCGTGGAGGAGGTGGCGCTGCGCGTGTCGGGCCTGGCCACCTTCAGCCGCTACCAGTACGCGGGCGTGACGCTGAGCGAGCGCCGCTACATCCGGCTGTCGCCGAGGCTGGTGTTCGCGCAGCGGCTCACGCTGGACATGCTGTTTGGCGAGGTGCCCTTCTTCGAGTGGATGACGACGGGCGGCGTCAACGTGTCCGAGGGCATTGGCGGCATGAGCAGCGTGCGCGGCATCGAGCGCAACCGCTTCGCCGGCAACGTGAAGGCCTTCAGCAATTCGGAGCTGCGCTTCCAGGCGGCGAAGATGTCCTTCTTCGGCCAGCCGCTCGCGCTGGGCGCGGTGGTGTTCCTGGACCTGGGCCGCGTGTGGCACCCGGGCGTGACGGATGGCAAGTGGCATGAGTGGCACCCGGGCATCGGCGGCGGTCTGCGCTTCTCTCGCCGCGCGGCCGTGGTGCGCATGGACTACGCGCGCTCCACCGAGACGGGCCGCCAGCGCTTCTACATCACGTTCGGTCACATGTTCTAACGGCCGGGCCGGACGCGCGCAGCACCGTCTTCAGACGAGCGCGTCCACCCAGCCGCGAAGCCGTGGGTCCGCCTGCGCTTCCCCGCGCACGCCGGGCTCCACGTCCAGCGTCAGCGTGAGGAAGCCGCGCGACTCCAGGCCCTGGCGCAGCTCCTCGCGTGCCTGCGCATCCGGGGCGAAGAGGATGCACCCATCCCCGCCGCCCGCGCCGGACAGCTTGCCCGCGCAGCCGTAGGACGCGGCGATGGCCAGCACCCGGCGCATGCCTTCGGTCTCCAGCGGGCCCAGCTCCAGGAGCAGCGCGTGCTGGGCCTTCACCGCGTCCGTGAAGGCGCGGAAGTCCCCGCCACCCAGACCGCCTTCAATCGCATGGCCCAGCGCGTCCGAGCGCTCCACGAAGGACTGGCGGCCCGCTTCCGCGAGCTTCGCCTCCACCTGGGCGATGAGCAGCTTCGTGGACGCGCTCTCCCCGGTGAAGGCGTAGAGCAGGGCCACGCGGGGCGCGGGCATGCGCCACAGGTCCACCGGCGGCGACTCCGCGAGCGCCGCGTGGAAGCGGCCGGTGTTGGCGGCCTCCGTCAGCGCCGTCACGTCATAGCGCCGGTAGCGCGCCAGGCCCCCCGCGAAGCTGGACGCCACGTCGCCGCCGCTGCCCTTGCCGCCCTGCCCCAGCGTGTGCGCGACGAGCGCGAGCTTCAGCACGTCGAACTTCTCTTCCAGGATGAAGCGGGCCGCCTCCGCCGCGAGCACCGTCGCGGAGGCACTGCCGCCAATGCCCAGCTTGTGTCCGCCCGGCCCCAGCGCGCCCGGCGCCACCGCGACATCGAAGCCCACGCTGGGCCGTCCGTGCGCGCGCAGGGCTTCGTCCAGCGTGCGCGCGACGAAGGAGAAGCCCGCCGGCACGTCGCGCTCCCACTTCACGCCCCGGGGCGTGGTGAGGCCCTGGAGCGTCCCCTCCTCCAGGCAGATGTGCACGCGCGAGTCCTGCCGCCTGCGCACGTAGGCGGCCGTGCGGGGCGCCACCGCGGCCACGCGCGAGACGCCTCCCCACAGCACGGCGTATTCGCCGGAGACGAACAGCTTGCCGGGTGCGGAGAGGGCGCGCTCCATCAGAACAGGTGCTCCGTCAGCAGCGTCGCGTCCCCGCCGGGCACGCAGCGCACCACGTCCACCGCGCCGCACGCGCGGGCTACGGCCTCCGCCGCCACCTCGTGCGCCGCGTCCGTCAGCAGCACCGGGTTGGGCCCGGCGTCGAGCGTGAACCACACCGGCACGCCCTTCTTGCGCTGCTCGCGCAGGTTCTGGATGAGGCCCAGCGTGGCCGGGCTCAGGTAGCAGAGCGGCGGATCCGCCGCGAGCGACGTGCTGTGCATGCGCCACGCGTTGCGCTCGCACAGCTCCCCCAGCGCCTCCAGGTCCTTCTTCGCGATGAGCTCGCGGGCGCGGGGCACCTCCGCCTCCGCGTCCTTCACCCACGCCGGGTAGTAGGGGCTCGTCTCCACCGTGCCCTTCATGCCGTCGCGCGACTTCACTTCCTTCTCGCCGCGGTCGACGATGGCCACCACCATGCGCAGGTCCGACCAGTGCCCCGCGTCGAAGCGCTGCACGGCATAGCTGTCCTCGCCGTCCGCGCGCTCACCGCGCATCCACTCGCAGAAGCCGCCCTGCACGCTGCGGCACGCGGAGCCGCTGCCCCGCCGAGCCAGGATGCTGGAGGCGCGGGTGTCCGCCGGAAGGCCCGCCGCCGCGCGCCCCGCCACCGCCAGCGCCGCGAAGCCCGCCGCGCTGCTCGCGAGGCCCGCCGCCATCGGGAAGTCGCCGCGCGACACCACCTTCGCGGGGCCCAGGTCGCGGCCCGCCTGCACGCGCACCGCGTCCAGCAGGCGCAGCACGCGGTCGCGCTCGCTGCCCTTCGCGACGTGGCCGTGCAGCTCCACCTGGTCGGACCCAGCGCCGAACTCCACCGTGGTCGTCACATGGATGGGCGCCAGCGTGAGCGACAGGCTGGACTGGTGCGGGAGGATGAGCGCCTCGTCGCGCTTTCCCCAGTACTTCACGAGGGCGATGTTGGGATGCGCCCGGACGGTTGCTTTCATGAACGGTCTCCGTGGGGCCGCGGTCCCGCCAGCTGGCTGGCGAAGCAGCGCACGCCGTCGCGCGTCAGCTTCGCGACCACGGGCCCGGGTTCGAGGAAGAGGCCGATGACGGCACCGCCGTCCCCCCCTGCCCCGGTGAATTTGGCGCCCAGCGCGCCCATGCCGCGCAGCCGGTACACCATGTCTTCCAGCGCCGGAGACGACAGGCCCAGCGCGCCCAGCAGGCCCTGGTTGACGTTCATCGCGTCCCCCAGCCCTTCCAGGTCGCCGGCCTCCACCGCCTTCGACGCCTCGGTGACGAGCCTTCCCACCTGCGCGAACAGCCGGCGGTAGCGCTCCGGCCACCGTGCCTGCCGCTCGCGCAGCGCGCCCACCGTCACCTTCGTGGGACTGCGCGCTCCCGCCAGCGCCACCACCACCGACAACGCGCGCGGACTCTTCACCTCGCGCGCCCGGCCGACGACGCCCGACGGTCCCTGCACCCGGCGGTAGAGGATGAGCTTCTCCTCCGCGCTGGTGGTGTGGTCCACGCCCGACGGCGTGCCGTGGAACTCCTGCTCCATCTCCCACGCGAGCTGGGCCGTCGCCTTCGGCGTGGGCACCTGTCCCGCGGCCTGCAACAGCACCCGCGACAGGGCCACCGCCAGCGCCGCCGAGCTGCCCAGCCCCGCGGACAGGGGCAACTGCGGCTCCAGCGTCACCTTCACCTTGGGCTCACCCACCAGGCGCGCCGCTCGGGTGAACGCCTTGCGCATCAGCCGCTTCTGCGCGGCGTCCGCCGTCACCGGCACGTCGAGCTGACACGAGCGCGCGGGCACGCCGCGCGCCGTCACGCCGAAGCTCAGGGGTCCGGCGAGCGCGGGGTAGCCGTACACCACGCTGTGCTCGCCCAGCAGGATGACCTTGCCGGCACCGAAGGCGACCAGGGGATTCGTCGAGGCAGTCATGGCACCGGGCACTGGACAAGGAAGAGGGGCGGGCACTTTACCAAGCGCACCGCCCCGCCAGGGTCCCCGCGAACAGGCGCGGGGGAGGAATCAGCCGTTGGTGATGGTGACCGCGACGCCGGGCTTTTCCAGAATCAGGCTCGCCAGGATCTCCTTCGCCTTCTCCACCTTCACGTGGCCGGCCTTCACCAGGAGGTTCGCGACCTTCTCCACGTCGCCGCCGCGCGCACCCGCCGTCACCGCGACGCTGCGGGCGTGCATGGCCATGTGGCCCTTCTGGATGCCCACCGAACCCAGGGCCCGGAGCGCCGCGAAGTTCTGCGCGAGCCCCACCGCCGCGAACACCATGGACAGCTCGCGCACGCCCGACACGCGCAGCAGTTTGAGCGCCACCTGCACGCCCGGGTGCACCTTGATGGGACCGCCCACCGTGCCCAGCGCGAGCGGCAATTCGATGCGGCCCACGAGGTGCCCCTCCTCCAGGTACCAGGTGGACAGCGGCCGGTACTGACCCCCGCGGCAGGCGAACGCGTGCGCGCCCGCTTCGATGGAGCGCCAGTCCTGACCGGTGGCGATGGCCACCGCGTCGATGCCGTTCATCACGCCCTTGTTGTGCGTGGCGGCGCGGTACGGATCCGCTTCCGCGAAGCGGCTCGCCTGGGCGATGCCCTCCGCGATGGTCTCCCCCGGCAGGTCGAAGTCCGCCAGCATCGACAGCGGGATGCGGCAGGTGGCGCGCGCGAGCCTCTTGTCCGACAGGTTGGACAGGATGCGCAGGTACACCCGGCCGCCCGTCACCTGTTCAATCAGCGGCGCCACGCCCTCGGCGACGGTGTTGATGAGGTTCGCGCCCATCGCCTCCTGCGTGTCGATGAGGATGTGGACGATGAGCAGCGGCTCGCCGCGCGGGCCCTCCGGCGCGGGCAACAGGCGCACCTCCACGTCCCGGGCGCCACCGCCACGGGCGACCATCGCCGGGTGGAAGCTGTTCGCCAGGGCGAGGATCTCCTCCTTCGCGTCCAGGATGCGCTCGGAGGCCAGGGTGGGGTCGCCGTAGTTCGACACCTGCACCTGGCCGATCATCATCGACTCGTCGGCCTCCGCGACGAAGCCGCCGGACTCGCGGACGATCTTCGACGCGAACGACACCGCCGCCACGACGGAGGGCTCCTCCACCGCCATGGGCACGATGTAGTCGCGCCCGTTGACGTTGAGGTTGAGTCCCAGTCCCAGCGGCAGGGAGAAGATGCCCACCGCGTTTTCAATCATCTGGTTGGCGAGGACCGGCTCCAGCGTGCCCACACCGCGGAGCTGCTCCAGCTCCTCGTCCGACAACCGGAACATGCGTCCGATCTGAGCGAGGCGCTCTTCCATCGGCAGCTTGTGGAATCCGGAGAGCCGGGACGTGACGGTGTCAGACATGTTGTTCCTTCCCAACCTGGGAGCCACCCTGCGTCACAGGGCCGCCAACCAATCCTTCAGAGCTCCGGACACCACGCGCGGACGCTGCCGCAACTGCGCGACGTTCCGACTTCCCGTCAGCACCAGCGCCTGTCGCAGGGCCGTCAGGATGACCTTCAATGCCTCTTCCGCACCCGCCAGGCCGCCCTGCTGCTGCGCCCGGAACAACGGAAGCGCCATGCCCGCCAGGTCCGCGCCCAGGGCGAGCACCTTCGCGCACTCCAGCCCGCCCCGCACGCCGCCGCTGGCGACGAGCCGCACCTCGGGGCCCACCGCCCCGCGCACGCTGGCGATGGCCGCCGCGGTGGGGATGCCCCAGCCGCTGAACTCCGCGCCCACCTGCGCCTGCGGCCCTTTCGCGCGAAGCTGCTCCACGCGCACCCACGACGTGCCGCCCAGCCCGGAGACGTCCACGTTGCGCACGCCCAGCTCCACCAGCCGCCGCGCGACGTCCGGGCCAATGCCGCACCCGGTCTCCTTCACCAGCAGCCGGTCGCCGAAGGCCCGCGCCAGGTCCTCCACCACGCGGTAGCCGCCCCGGAAGTCGCGGTCGCCCTCGGGCTGCGTCAGCTCCTGGCCCGCGTTCAGGTGCAGCGCCATGCCGTCCGCGCCAATGGCGTCCGACAGCCGCCGCACGCCGTCCACGCCCAGGCCAATGGCCTGGTACAGCCCGATGTTGCCGATGAGCGCCACCGTGGGCGCCACGTCGCGCACCGCGTACGAGGCCGTGCGCGAGGTGTCCTCCGCCATCGCGCGCTGGCTGCCGACTCCGAAGGCCAGCCCGTGCCGCTCGGCGAGCAGCGCCAGGTCGCGGTTGACGGCCCCCGCGCGCTCGGTGCCACCCGTCATGCCGGTGACGAGCAGGGGCGCCCGCAGCGACTTGCCCATGAACGGCGTGGACAGCTCGACCTCGTCCGCCGCCATCTCCGGCATCGCGCAGTGGATGAGGTGGACGTGCTCCAGCAGCGTCGAGTTCTGGGCGGGCTCCACGTCGCCGGTGGCGCACAGGTCGAGGTGGGCATCCTTGCGCCTGGCTGTCGTCTCGTCGCCCATGTCCCGGAAGGCCGCCGCTCTGTCGTTGCAAAAAACGTGTAATTCCGTTGGATTCCTAGCAAGTGGCGGGGCCGGGGTGCAAGCCAAAGGGCCCGGGCGGTCGCACTCGGGGCGCGGATGGACGGCACGGCTTCTGGACGGTATGAGCCCGTGCGTGAGCGCGCCGGAGAACAGGGTCGTCGTCTTCCTGCACAGCGGCGAATACGACCGCGTGCACCAGGGCCTGTCCATCGCCGCGGCGGCGGTGGCGTCCGGGCGGCGCGCGGAGGTGTACCTGTTCTGGTGGGCACTGGAGCGTTTCCTGATGGACCGTCTGGACGAGCCGGACTTCACCGGCCGGGACGACATCAGCGACCGCTTCGAAACGCGCCGCATGCCCACGCTGCGCGCCCTCCTGGAGCACATCCGGGAGACGGGGCTCGCGACGGTGGCCGGCTGCACGGGCTCGCTCGGTGCCCTGGGGGGCGAGCCGAAGGCGGGCGACAGTGGCATCGACGTGTGGCTGGGCTGGAGCGCCATCCTCCAGCGTACGGCGGGCGTGACGGATCGTTTCTACCTGTGAGGAAATCCAGCCAGTGAGGCCGCAGGGACGCCGGGGCAGCCCGGACCCGCTTCATTGACGGCCCCTCCCGCCTGCTTACGTTTCGTGGGTCCCCTTCGGTTGACCGGGACGAAAGGCACGGAACGAGGACCATGGCGCAGCGTGACCCCCACATGACATCCCGAGGACCGGCCGCACCGGCGCTCAAGGGCGGCGGGTGGCACCGGCTGGGCAACGCCTTGAAGACGACCGTCCTCCTGGCCGGCTTGACGGCGTTGGTGCTCGTCATCGGCCAGCGGCTGGGCGGCGCGCAGGGGCTCGCGATGGCGGGCTTCTTCGCGGTGGTGATGAACTTTGGTTCGTACTGGTTCAGCGACCGCATCGCGCTGGCCATCCACGGCGCGCAGCCGCTTCCCTACGAGCAGGCGCCGTGGCTGCACGAGATGGTGGAGCGCCTGTCCGCCCGGGCGGGCATGCCGAAGCCGAAGGTGTACCTGCTGCCCACGCGGCAGCCCAACGCGTTCGCCACGGGCCGAAACCCCAGCCACGCGGCCGTGGCGGTGACGGCGGGCATCGTGGACATCCTGGACCGGCGCGAGCTGGAGGGCGTGCTGGCGCACGAGATTGGCCACGTGCGCAACCGGGACACGCTCATCGGCACGGTGGCGGCGACGCTCGCGGGCATCATCAGCTACGCGGCGCAGATGCTCTTCTGGTTCGGCGGCAGCATGCTCAGCCGCGGCGACGACGAGGAGGGCGGCGGCGTGGCCGGGGCGCTGTCCAACCTGGGCCTGCTGCTCGTCGCGCCCATCGCGGCCACGCTGTTGCAGTTGGCGGTGAGCCGATCGCGCGAGTACGGAGCGGACGCCACGGGCGCGGAGCTGTGCGGGGACCCGGATGCGCTGGCGAGCGCGCTCTTGAAGATGGAGCGCGCCGCGGAGGCCATGCCCTACGACAGAGCCCCCGCCACCTCGCACCTGTTCATCGTCAACCCGCTGCACCACGGCGGGGTGATGTCGCTGTTCTCCACGCACCCGCCCATCCCGGAGCGCGTGCGCCGGCTGCGTGAGATGAGCGCGCGGCGGGGCGGTGGGGCGCGGGCGCGCGGCGGCTGGGAGTACGCCTACTAGCGTCAGAAGGGTTCGAAGCAGTCGTAGTTGTGCTGGATGGCGATGCGGCCGTCGCGGAAGGTGAGGAACACCCCGAGCGACGCCCGCATCGTCCCGCCCGCTGGCAGGGAGCCCACGGGCACCGCCAGCGTCGCGCTCCAGTCCACCTCCAACGCCACTCGCTCGCCGTCACAGAGGGCGGAGCGCACGTCGTAGCGCTGGGACACCACCACCTTGCTGCCCCGCGCGGAAGCGTCCAGCAGGGCCTGGAGGTCGCGCGTCGCGCCCCGCGGCGTGAGCCGGTTCGGGTACTCGCGCTGGCGCACCTCCGGGTGGAAGAAGCCGGCGAGCTCCTCGGGCGGCGCTCCGGCTTCGATGGCCTGGAAGTAGCGCCGGGTGAACTCCAGCGGGGACTCGGACATGGGGTGCTCCTTGGCACGGTCGGGAGGGATATCCACAACCATGATTGTACAACGGTGATTGCACAACCGTGGTTGTGGGTGCAAGACGTGGGGCCATGGCACGTCGACCGCGCGTGGGAAATCCGGAGCTGGAGTCCCTGGACCTGGGCTACCTGGCGCTCTTCGTCGGCATGCGGGTGAACGCGCTGGTGTTGGAGGAGGTGCACGCGGCGGGCTTCCCCGGCCTGCGGGAAGGACACGGTTACGTGGTGCAGCACCTGCTGGGCGGCCCCCGGTCCATCAGCGAGCTGGCGGACCTGCTGGAGGTGACGCAGCAGGCGGCATCCAAGACGGTGGCGGAGCTGCGGAAGCTGGGCATCGTGGAGGCCGCGCCTTCCGAGGACGCGCGGATCCGACGCGTGCGGCTGTCCGAACGCGGGCGCGCCGCCGTCGACACGACCCGTGCGGCGCGGGCGACCTTCGAGGCCCGCTTCCGCCGCGCCCAGGGCGTCCGCGCGGTCGAGGAGACCCGCCGGGTGCTGAGCGCCGTGCTGGAGTCGCTGGGGGGCGCGGAGGCGGTGCGGCGCCGACGGGTGCGCGAGCCCCGGTAGGCCGCCCTACTCCGTCCGCGTCACGCCGGGCGGCGCGTCGAAGAACTCCGCCGGGTGCTCCAGCAGTTCGCGCAGCGTGTTGGCGATGACGCCCGCGTGGTAGCCGTCGATGAAGCGGTGGTCGAAGGACGCGTTGATGCTCATGACCCGGCCGGGCACCACCCTGCCCTCCTCCACCACCGCCACCTCCCGCACCGCGCCGGGCGCGATGAAGATGGGCACGCGGGTGAAGGGCGCGAGCGGCAGGTAGGCCGTGTCCAGCCCCAGCGTGCCCGCGTCCACGACCACCGCGGAGCCGAACGGATCCCTGGGCAGCCCCAGCCAGGTCGGATCCACGTTCAGCGTGTACGACAGGAACGACATCAGCCGGGTGAACCCGTGGAGCAGGAGCGGCGGGACGCGCTTCAGGAGCCCCCGGCCCTTCTCCAGCGCGGCGTCGCGGCCTTCGCGTGCCCGCGCCACCGCGGCCTCCATCTCCTGCGCGACCGTGAGCAGGTCCTTCTGGTCCACGTCCTCGATGCGCGCGGGCCTGAGCCCTGGCCGGACGGGGTCCGCGTCGGGCACCAGCGCGCACAGGGTGACGCGCTGGCGCAGGTAGATGCGCTGGAAGCGCAGCAGCGCGTTGGCATCCGGGCAGCGGCGCAGCCCTTCGCCCAGGGCCTTGAGGACCAGGTGCATGGGGGTGAGCCGGACCCCGGTGCGCTGGTGGTGTGCCTCCAGGTACGCGAGCGCCGCGTCCATGCGCACCGTCAGCGTGCCGTAGACGGTCGGATCGTACGCGGTGGTCCAGCTTCCAATGGCGAGCTTGCGGAAGCTCGACACGTCCCGCTTCGGCTTCAGCTCCAGGTGCGCCATGGGCTTGCTTGGACTCCGTTGAAGTTCCGGTGACGACGCGTGCGAAGCCCCTGTCTACGGACTCGCCAGGGCGCGCGCCAGGACCGGCGACGCGAGGCAGGCGGGGCTTCGAGGCCCGGCCGGTGTGGTTGGAGCCCGGGGGTTTGTCTGCCAGTGAAGCCTTGACGCGCCATGTCCCAGCGGTAGGCTGCCCCGTTTTTTGCATCCTTCTGTGGAGGTTGTTCCCTTGGTCGTTGCTCTCATCCTGGTATCGATCGGTTTCGCCATCACGCTCGGCATGCTGCTCTTCGGCGGCAAGAGCGGCACGGACGGCACCGCGAACCGTTCATCGGTCTCATCGCCCTCGTTCCGTGGGGAGCTGGAGTCGGAGACCAAGGCTCGCGCCAAGGCGGAGTCGGAGGTCCAGCGCAAGCAGAAGGAGCTGGACGAACAGCGCGCGCAGCTCCAGGAGGTCAAGGAGCAGCTCAAGCAGACCAAGCGCAAGCTCTTCGACCAGAAGGAAGGCGACAAGGGCGCGCAGGACCTGGTCAAGGCCCGCGCCGAGGTGGAGCGCAACGCCAGCATCCAGCTCGCGCAGACGCGTGAGGAGCTGTCGCACGCCCTGACGGAGAACGCCAAGCTGCGCGCCGAGGCCGACTCGCGCGGTGGCAACCGCCGCCGTGAAGCCCCCGCCCCCGTGCAGGCCGTGACGCCCGCGCCCGCGCCGGTCGCGGCCGCCCCCGCTTCGACGGACCTCATCGCCGCGCCCGCGAGCGAGCCCGTGGTGAGCGCGGCGGTGTCGGTGCCGTCCACTCCGGTGGCCCCGGCCGAGCCCGTGCGCCGCTACCGCGAGCTGAACGACGCGGACCGCGAGAAGATGGACCGGCTGGAGACCGCGGCGAACAAGGACCGCGCGCGCGCCGTGGAGCTGGAGAAGGAGCTGCGCCGCATCAAGGGCCGCGCCGACACCCAGGCCCGCATCCTGGCCGTGACGAAGTCCGAGGCCGACCTGGGCAAGGACAAGTACAAGGCCCTGGAGAAGCGCCTGAACCGCACGCTGCTGGAGCGCGACCTGCTTCGCCGGGCCATCAAGGACCTGGAGAAGAAGACGGGCATGCTGGCCGACCGCACGGAGCTGACGCCGGACGAGGTCGCCGCCAGCGACCAGCGCAGCGACGAGGCCGCCCGCGCCCGCGCCGAAGCGGAGGCCCGCGCCGCCGCCCCGGCCACGCCGACCGAGGCCGCTCCCGTGGAGACCGCCGCGCCGGCCGCCTCCACCGAGGGCGAGGCGAAGCCTTCCGAGGCTCCGCCGTCCAACGCCTGAGCGAAGTGACGGATTGAAGCACCGAGGCCCCGCCTCCCTTCACCGGGACGCGGGGCCTTCGTGTTTCAGCGGAACGAATCGACGATGTAGACCGACGCGCTCGAGAACTCGATGATGGCCGTTCCCGGCTTGGAGTCGGGTCGCTTGCGGAGCTGGCCCTTCGACAATCGGGCCACCGCGCAGATGGGAATCTTGTCTCCCCCGTCTAGAGGCAGTGCCTCGTAGTAGCGGATGACCACCTGCGGGCCGCCTGTCCATACCCGACCATAGAGTCGCTCAGGACTGCCGAGAGGCCCTAGCCTAGTCTGTAGGACGCTCTCGATGGGCCCGTCGTAGAGCGTGATGGGACTGACATCATCCTGATTGATGTCGAGTTCAACGTGCGCGCCATCGCCGACACTCAAGCGGAGGAGTCGCATTGCGTGCAGCGTCGTCTCCGGGCAGTCCTCAGGCCCCGGTGAGCCATCTGCGCGCAGCCCCACACTCCCTAGGGTAGTGGTGCAGCCCAGGGACATGGCCAGCACAAGGACAAGGGGAGACCATGAGCACCGTGCGTTCATGTCGGATCGATCTACTCCTTGAAGGGGCGCCATTCCAGGACGAGGTAGGCCTGCGACAGCCCGTCGGCTCGGAACAGCTCCAGCGCCAGTTGTTCCAGGCCTTGAGGTGATTGGAAGACGCTCTCGTCCGCGACGACGGCGATGCGGCCAGTTGCCCCTGGAACGATCTCATCCTGCTGCATGCGCAAGGCGAACGGGCGTGACTTCCCCCCAGACCGGGTGGACAACTTGGCTTCCATTAGGCTCCAGGGCTTCTTCGCATCGTGATTGGTGAGGGTGAACACCACTGCGACCTTCGGAATCCTCTTGCTCTTCAGGACCTCGACCCTGACGGTCGCCTCTTCATTCTTGAGCTGCCAGGACTGGCCGAGTTCGAAGGGGGTGTGCTTGATGTCCCCGTTGGCCAGGAGCGCGGCCAGCGCATGGTCCGGAGAGCGTTCCTCCTGTCGCAGCAGCGCGTTCTCTTCCTTCAGAACGCGCTGCTGTTTGAGCGAATCCATCAGCGTCGAGTACATGGCCTCGTAGCGCTGCCGGTCCTCGAACACGTTCACCTGCTGATCCAGTTCGGCCCGCCGGCCCTGCCCGGGAGGCTTCAACAAGAACGGGATCTCCCTTCCGTTCGTGAGCGTCACGAGCAGGGGCACGCCTTCGTCCTCCCCCAGGTCCCGGACCGGCTCCACGACCACCTTGCGGCCACCGACCAACAACGGCTCGAACCGGCCCTCCCAGGCCAGCATCCGCGTCTTCGAAGCATCAACCGGGGCCTCGAAGCGCAGGACGGTGGAGACCGCGCCCTTCACATAGACGCTCGGCGTGAAGTCCTCGGGGTGCTCCGACAGCAGCACCGTGCGGACCGCGGGCTCCCGCGCTTCCACCGCCGCGCTCAGCAGGAGCACGGCCAGGGCAAACCGGGCAGGTAGGCAGGTCACCATAGGACCTGGACGCTAACAGCCCACCCGGAGGGTGCCCACTTCAGTCGCGCGGAGGCGGCATCACGACCAAAGCTTCGATGGGCGCCCGGGGCTCACCGGTGCTGTCGTCCACGCCGCCCACCACGAGCACCGACCCATCCGCGAGCGCCGTGCACGTGTGCCACACGCGCGGCTGCGGCAACAACGACAGGCCCAGCACGCTGGGTTGGGCATCCTTCGCTGGGATGATCAGCTCCGCCCACGCCGTCGCGCGCGCAATGCCGGAGTCGGCCCCCCGTCCGCCCACCACCACCACCCGTCCGTCCTGAAGCGACACCGCGCACGCGTTGCTCCGGGGCAACAACGCCGGTCCATCGCTCACCCGGATCGGGCTCTCCAATACCTCGGACGCCCCCACGGCTCGCGCTCCGTTCAGCGGATCCACACCATCGAAGCCGCCCATCAGCAACGGGCGGGGGCCGTCCTCCGCCCGCCCCAGCATCGCCACGGAAGCACCCACCCTGGGAACCCGGAGCCGGGGTGGCACCGGCAACAACCACCCGAACGTGTCTCCGTCGAACCCGGCGGACAGGACCTCCGCCTCAAGCCGCAGCGCATCCGAGCCCCCCGCGACCAGGATCGTATGCCCGTCCTCCAGCACCGTCAGCGTCGCGTCCACGCGATGCAATTCGCCCATCCCGTCGAAGAAGCGCCCGGAGGCCGCATCGAAGCCCTCCAACGCGAACGCCCCACTCCCATCCGCCGCACGCCCACCGACCAGCAGCACATGCCCGTCGGCA
Source organism: Corallococcus sp. CA047B (assembly GCF_003612065.1). NCBI lineage: Bacteria > Pseudomonadati > Myxococcota > Myxococcia > Myxococcales > Myxococcaceae > Corallococcus > Corallococcus sp. CA047B. Next base: position 27,812 of record NZ_RAWD01000026.1, on the reverse strand, counting down.
TCCACCGCCGCGGCGTGCTGGTAGCGCGCGACCTTCGGCTCCAACGTGCTCGCCACACCCTCGGCCACGTCCACGACGCGCGCCGTGCGCTGCAACGAGACCTGGTCCAGCGTCTCCGCGCCCCCCACGAGCAGCACCCTTCCGTCCGGCAGCGGCGACGCCGTGTGGAAGGCCCGTGCGCCCACGTCCGGCCCGGGGCTGAACGTTCCTGCCACCGGGTCGAACACCTCCGTCGTCCCCGACACCGGCCGAGTTCCATCCCTCCCGGGCGCATAGCCTCCCGCGAACAGCACCCGTCCATCCGCCAGCAGCGTCGCGGTGTGCCCGGCCCGCGTTTCACCCGGCACCGCGCACGTATCGGGACTCGCGGCCTGGTTCACCGGCGCGAACTCGCCCAGCCGCCGCAGGAACACCCGCGCCGACGCCGCCTGTCCCTCCACGACGTCGAAGGGCGCCGTCCGCCCCAGCGACCGCAACTGGCCACCCTGGTCCGGAGCCCCCGCGTACGCCCGCACCTCCAGCACCCGCGCGCTGCCTGGCGGAATCGCCGGGACGTCCGCTGGCGTCCACCGCACCGTCGACACCCGCTCCCGGGGCGTGTCGAGTCCGGGCCCGCTGACGCGGAAGCGCAGGTGCGTCACCCCCATCAGGGGCGGCGTGCCGGCACAGGAGGCGGAGACGAGGTCCAGGGAGGGGGTGACCTCCTTCTCGCCACAGCCGGCGGACAGGGCCAGCAGGGCGGCCAGGAGCGTGGAGCGGACGGGGCGCGCGGACATGCGCCGGACGCTACCAGCCCGCTTCGTCTCCGGCGGGACGAAGTCTGGACGCCCGGGAAGGGCGGAAGCAGGCGGGCCGCCGGGGATTGCGCTGTAATGCGCCCGCCCCAGGACGTATGTCCTGTCCCCTCCTCCATGAAGCTCTCGCTCGCCACCCGCATCTTCCTGGGCTACGCGCTGGTGCTGCTGACGTTCGGGACGGTGTCCCTCTTCAGCGTGGCGGAGCTGCACCGCAACCGGTTGGAGATCCGCCTCGTCAGCCAGGGCTACCTCCAGCTCTCCCAGGACGCCGCCGCGCTGGAGACCTTCCAGACCAGCCAGGAGAAGGACACCGAGCGCGTGCTGGAGCAGAACAGCGTGGAGACGCGCCGCGCGCTCATCCGGCTCGCGAGCCTCTACTACTCGCCCCAGATGGCCCAGCGTCTGGAGGCCGCCCGCGCCAAGGCCCGCGAGGTGCTCACCTTCGCCCCCGAGGGCGAGGTCCCCTTCGTCATGGAACTGGACGCCCGCTTCGGCGAGCTGTCGAAGAACTCGCAGGCCTACGGCCACGCGGTGGAGGCCGTGTTCGCCGCGCTCGCGTCCGAATCCCCCCGGGGCGACGAGGTGGCCCGCGCCACCGCGGAGCTGCGCCAGTTGGAGGCCGCCATCGGCCGTGAGCTGCGCGTGCTGCGCGCCACGCTGGGCAACCGCATCCGCGAGCGCGTGGACGGCGCGGAGGAGCGCGAGCGCCGCACCGGCCTCACCATCATCGCGTTGTCCATCATGGCCATTGGCGTGGGCGTGGGCGTCACCGCGTGGTCCGCGCGCACGCTGCGCCCGGTGCGCACCCTCATCGAGGGCGTGTCGCGCATCGGCAAGGGCGACTACTCCGCCCAGCTGGGCGTGCGCGGCGACGATGAGGTGGCGCTGCTCGCGCGCGAGTTCGACCAGATGGCCCGCTCGCTCCAGGCCCGCGAAGCGCAGCTCAAGTCCCAGGCCGAGGCGCTGATGCGCGCCGAACAGCTGGCCGCCGTGGGCCGCATCTCCGCGCAGATCGTCCACGAGGTGCGAAACCCGCTGTCCTCCATCGGCCTCAATGTGGAGCTGCTCCAGGACGCGGTGGACACCGCCCGGTTCGACTCCGCCGACACCGCCGTGGAGGCGCGCGAGCTGCTCTCCGCCGTCACCCATGAGGTGGACCGCCTCACCGACGTCACCGAGCAGTACCTGCGCATGGCCCGCCCCGCCCGGCCGGACCTGGAGCCGGAGGACATCATCGCGGTGCTCGACGGCGTGCTCGACTTCACCCGCGAGGAGCTGGTGCGCGCGGGCGTGGAGGTGGTGCGCGACTTCGCCCCCGGCACCCCCCGGGTGCTCGCGGACCAGGGGCAGCTGCGCCAGGTGTTCCTGAACCTCCTGCGCAACAGCCGCGAGGCCATGCCCTCCGGGGGCCGGCTCACGGTGGCCACCCTGCCGCGCGAGGGCGACGTGGAGGTGTCCGTGCGCGACACCGGCAACGGCATGACGGAGGAGGTGCGCCGCCACCTCTTCGAGCCCTTCTTCACCACGAAGGAGGGGGGCACCGGCCTGGGTCTGGCGGTGAGCCAACAGATCCTCCAGGCCCACGGGGGCTCGCTCTCCTGCCAGAGTATTCCCGGCCAGGGGACGACCTTCGTGTTAAGGCTTCCCTGCGCATGAGCTTTAAACCGTTCCGGGACGTGCTGCCCTCCGGGCTGCGCGTCGTCACCGTCGAGACGCCGCACCTGCACACCGCCCTGCTGGCCGTCTACGTGCGGACCGGCAGCCGTCACGAGACGCCCGGGAACAACGGCGTCAGCCACTTCCTGGAGCACCTCTTCTTCCGGGGCAGCGAGGGCTGGCCGGACACCGTGAAGATGAACGCCGCCGTGGAGGAAGTGGGCGGCAACCTCAACGGCGCCACCACCCGCGACCACGGCTACTACTACACGCCGCTGCACCCGTCGCACCTGCGCGTGGGCATGGACGTCATCGGCGACATGCTCACCCGCCCCCGCCTCACCGACATGGAGGTGGAGCGGCAGATCATCCTGGAGGAGATGCTGGATGAGGTGGATGAGAAGGGCCGCGACATCGACCTGGACAACCTGTCCAAGCGGCTCCTGTTCCCGGACCACCCGCTGTCGCTGAAGATCGCTGGCACCCGCGACTCCGTGAAGGCCCTCACCCACGCCCAGGTGCGGGAGCACTTCGCGCGCCACTACGTGGCCGGCAACCTGGTCGTCACGGCCGCGGGCCGCGTGAGCCACCCGGAGGTGATGGCGCTGGCCGAGCGCGCCTTCGCCCACCTGCCCCGGGGCGAGGCCTCCACCGAAGCGCCGCCGCCCCTCATCGGGCCCGGGCCGCACTTCCACTTCGTCACGCACGACGAGTCGCAGACGGAGTTCAAGCTCACCTTCCGCGTCGTGCCGGAGCAGCACGAGGACTACCCCGCGCTCCAGATTCTGCGGCGCCTGCTGGACGACGGCCTGTCGTCGCGGCTGCCGTTTGAAATCGTGGAGAAGCGCGGCCTTGCGTACTCGGTGAGCGCCGGGCTGGACACGTACCACGACACCGGCCTGTTCGAGATTGAAGCCGCCAGCGCGCCGGAGAAGGCGTCGCAGGTGGTGGCCGAGTCCCTGCGGGTGCTCGCCGCGCTGTGCGACGAGGAGGTGGGCGCGGAGGAGCTGAACCGCGCCAAGCGCCGCCACCGCATGCTGCTGGAGTTCTCCCAGGACTCACCGGGCGAGCTGGCCGGGTGGTTCGGCGGCACGGAGCTGTTCCGCACGCCGGAGACCTTCAGCCACCGCGCGGACCTGGTGGACCGCCAGACGGCCGCGCAGGTGCGCGACACGGCCCGGCGCTACTTCACCCGCGAGAACCTGCTGGTCGTCGCGGTGGGCCAGAAGAAGGGCCAGAAGGCGCTGGAGAAGGTGGTCGCGGAAGCCGCGCTCCCCTCCTCCGTCAGCGCCGTCCCCCGCGGATGATGATGGGGCCGGAGGAGGCGCCCTTCTTCCTGGGGGTGGCCTTCTCGATGGCCTTGCGGATGCGCAGGTACTCGGGGTTCTGCGGCTCGCGCTGCAGGGCCTCGTCGATGAGCTTCTTGCCGCGCGGCAGCTGCGTCTGGAACTGCGCGTAGAGGCCCGCGAGCGCGGCCTTCTCCTCCACCGACGCCTCGCCCAGCCCCACCAGTCGCTCCAGCGTGGCCTGGGCCTCCGGCTTCTTGCCGGCCTTCAGGTACAGCCGCCAGATGCGCGAGAGCGCGGGGCCGAAGGCGGGCTCCGTCTTGAGGGCGAAGCGGTAGCTGTCCTCGGCGGCGCGCACATCCTCCTGGTCCTCCTGCACCCGGCCGCGCACGTACAGGCCCCGGGCCAGCCGGGGGCGCAGTTGCAGGGCCCGGTCCACCGACTGCTGCGCATCCGTCAGGCGACCCTGGGCCCGGACGATGTCCGCCAGCCACGCGAGCGCCTCCGCGTTGTCCGCATCGTCCTCCAGCAGCAGCTTGAGCGCGGCCTCCGCCTCCGCCGGGCGGCCCAGCGCCATCAGCACGCGGGCCTTCATGGCCACGACGTCCGTGGTCGCCGCGTCCGCGGGTGGCACGGACTGGAGGTCGGCCTCCGCCAGGTCGGAGAAGCCGCTCATCAGGAAGTAGCGCGCGCGCAGGAGCCGGGCCGCCGTGAAGCTGGGCGAGTTCTGGAGCACGCGGTCCATCAGGTTCGCCGCGAGCAGCTCCTCGCCCTTCATGAGGAGGATCTCCGCCTCCACCGTCTTCGTCGCGGCGTCGTCCGGGTTCTCCCGGAGGGTGCGCTCCAGCGTGGTGAAGGCCTCCTCGGCGTGGCCCTGCCGGGCCTGGAGGCGCGCCAGGGCCAGGATGTCGTCGGGGGTCAGCTTGCCCTCGTCCCGCAGGGCCACGAGCGTGGTGATGGCCAGGGGCGCCTGGCCCTCCCGCAGGTACAGGTCCGACAGCTGCTTCTGGATGACGGGGTCGCTTCCAGGCAACAGGCCTTCCGCCTGCTTGAGCGTCAGGATGGAGGCGCCCGAGTTGCCGCTCAGCCGGTGGGCCTCCGCCAGCAGCAGCAGCGGCTCCACGCTCTCCGGGGCCGAATTGGAGGCCTTCTGGAGCGCGGCGATGGCGCGGCCGTAGTTGCCCTTCGTGAGGGCCTCGCGACCTTCGGACAGGGAGGACTGGACCTGGGTGGCCTGCTTCTGGGCGGCTGCCGTCTCCGGGTCCTTGCAGGCAAGCGGAAGGAGCAGGACGAGCGTCCAGGGACGGGGGAAAAATCGCTGAGGCATCACTGAGCGACAGGGTAGCGGATGTTATCCTCCTCCGTCGATGGACCCCTTCGTGCGCCGCCTCGTCGAGAGGCTTCATGACCCCGGCCGTCCGCTGTCGCGAAACCGGCACTTCCACACGTTCGACACCCCCGAGGGTCGCACGGCGCTGAAGGTGTTCCGGCGGCTGCGCAGCCTCCAGCAGGACATCCTCGCCTGCCAGGCCGAAGGCCGCAGGGCCCGCATCTTCCGGCAGGTCAATCCGGCCGGGGAGCACCGCATCGAGATCTGGATGGAGCGCGTGGCCGGCCGCCGCGTGTCGATGATCCAGCCCGCGGAGTACGAGCTGCTCGTCCGGCTTCCGGGCATCCGCGACGCCCTGGAAGTGCGCGAGGAAGCCGCCTGAGCTGACGGCAGGCCAGCGCTAGAACACCCAGGGCCCCAGGCCCGTGGGCGCCCCGTCACACGCCGCTCGCAGCCGCGCCTGCGCGTCCTCGTAGGACAGCCGGGCCGCATCCGCCTTCAGCTCCGGGGACGCCCAGTCCCGCCACGAGCGCAGCACCGCGACATGGTGGCCGTCCTCCTCCTGCGCTTCGGAGAAGTGGACCAGCAGGCGCTCCTCCAGCGCTTCGCGCGCCTTGGTCCAGGGGCCTTCCTTGTCCAGCCGCACGCGCCCATCCCGCTCCACGGTGGAGAGCAGCGAGCGGGCCTCCAAGGACAGGCCCTGGAGCGAGGGCCGGCGGCGCGCGGGCTCCATCGCGACGCGGTAGACGGAGGCCCACAGCGTGGGGTCCACGAAGGCCACCTTGCCCTCCACCAGGCGAACGGCGAGCACGTCCGGTGACGCGCGCAGCTGGCGGCCCAGCCGGTACGCGAGCCGCCCCTTCGCATGTTCGCGCCAGCTTCCGGCGGGACGTCCGCCCATGACCTGTTCGACGAGGGACGTGGGCCCGTGGGTGGGCACCTCGGTGATGACGTGGCGCGTGCGCACCAGCTCCTCCGCGTCCCTCAGCGTCTTGATCATCCGTGTGCCCCTCTCCTGGGCGCGACGGGTGCCGCGCCCGTGGGAAAAACATTCCGCGCGCTGGACGGATTCCAGGGCGACCTACGCGGAGCCGTCCCTGGCGCCCCGCGCCTGCTGCCAGTGGCCGGGCGTCGTCCCGCTCCAGCGGCGGAACGCGCGGGTGAAGGCGCTGGGGTCGCTGAAGCCCAGGAGGAAGGCGATTTCAAAGTGGGGTAGCACCCCGTCGCGCAGGAACTGGAAGGCGCGGTCGCGGCGCACGGCGTCCTCCAGGCCCGCGAACGTGACGCCCTCCTCCCGCAGGCGGCGCTGGAGCGTGCGCTCACTCACCGCGAGCCGCGTCGCGACATCCGCGGGCACCAGGTCCCCCGTGCGGGGCTGCGCCGCGAGCACCTCCTCCACCTGTTCGCGCCAGGAGCGGGTCTCGTGGATCCGCAGCTGCGCGAGCTCCGCTTCGGCGCGCGCGTGGAGCAGGTTGCCCAGCTCGATGTCGGCGTGACGGATGGGGAGCCGTGCGGCGGCCGCGTCTCCTTCCACGAGGTAGGCGCTCGCGTCGTATTCGGCGGCGACGCCCAGGAAGTCCTCCACGGCGGAGGAGGCCGCGTGGCGCGGGTGCGCGAAGCAGATGCGCGTGGGGCTCCAGTCCTCGCCGCTGAGCAGGCGGGCGCTGGACACCAGCGTCACCAGCAACCCTTCCGGTGGGTGCTGGAGGCGCGGGGCCCAGGCATCCAGCGGATCCAGGTGCAGCTCCACGCGCAGCGCGCGGTCCGTGTGGAGGACGCGCCACCGCGTGCGCGGGTCGAGCAGCGCGTTGATGCGGCAGTAGCGCTGCAGGGACGTGCCCAGGTCCGGACTGTTGACGAGCACATAGCCGACGAGCCCCACGTGCGTGGGCTCCACCGCCTGCGCGAGCCGCACGGCCAGGGGTTCCTTGCCGCCCTCCCGCACGAGCAGGGCCCACAGGCGTTCCAGCGCCGTGTAGGGCACCCGCACGTCCGGCCGCGCCAGCCGGGCCTCCTCCTCGCCCACGGCTTCCAGCAGGAGCGCGCGCGGGATTCCCAGTGACTCACCGACGTGGAACAGCGGACGGAAGAGGGAGGACAGGAGCGCCTGGGGACGCATCACCCGTCAGCATGGCCCAGCCGCCCCTCGCGTCGCAACGCGCGGTGGCGCCCGGGGACAATGCGTTGGCGTCCGGGGACCATGCGCGCGGGCTCGCGGAGCGCGATACCTCCCGGCAGGAGGAGTCACCCGATGACCACCGCCACTGCTGCCCGCATTCCCACCGGCCCCCGGGGCCACCTGCTGATGGGCGTGCTGCCCCAGGTGCGCCGCGACATCCTGGGCTTCCTGTCGGACATCCATCGCGAGTACGGGGACGTGGTGCGCTACCGCCTGGGCCCCTTGAAGTCGCACCTCATCGCCCACCCGGACGGGGTGCGTCACGTGTTGCAGGACCACGTGAAGAACTACACGAAGGACCACCTCTCGTACCGCATGGGGGCGTGGATCACCGGCAACGGACTCCTGACCAGCCAGGGGGACTTCTGGCTCCGGCAGCGGCGGCTGGCGCAGCCCGCGTTCCATCGGCAGCGCATCGCCGGCATGGCGACGCAGATGATCCACTCCACGGAAGCGATGCTCCAGCGCTGGGAGGCCTCCGCCGCGCAGGGCACACCCGTGGGCGTCACGGAGGAGATGATGCGGCTGTCGCTGGGCATCGTCGGAGAGGCGCTCTTCGGGACGTCCGTGGAGGACCAGACCGCGCGGGTGGGCGCGGCCTTCAACGAGCTGAGCCGGCAGATCGCTGAACGATTCCGGTCCTTCAACATGCTGCCGCCCGTGCTGCCCACGCGGAACGACCGGGCCTTCCGCGCCGCGCGCACCACGCTGCGGGAGACGGTGCAGGGCATCATCGCCACGCGCAGGCAGCGCCCGGAGGACACCGGCGACCTGCTCTCCATGTTGATGGCCGCGCGTGACGAGGACACGGGAACGGGCATGACGGACGCGCAGTTGGGGGACGAAGTGTTGACGATGCTCCTCGCGGGCCACGAGACGACGGCCACGACGCTGAGCTGGGTCTTTGGACTGCTGGCGACCCACCCGGAGGTCGAGGCGCGTCTGCACGCGGAGGTGGATGCCGTCCTGGCGGGCCGGGTGCCCACGGTGGAGGATGTGCCGAAGCTCGGCTACACGCGGCAGGTGGTGGAGGAGGCGATGCGGCTGTACCCGGCGGCGGTCATCTTCAGCCGCACCGTGGTGGAGGACGACGTCATCGGCGGCTTCAAGATTCCGAAGGGCAGCGCGGTGGACGTGAGCCCCTACGTCACGCACCGCCATCCGGACTTCTGGGAGGAGCCCAACGCCTTCCGCCCGGAGCGCTTCGCTCCGGAGGCCGCTGCCAGGCGACACCGCTTCGCGTGGTTCCCGTTCAGCGGCGGGCCGCGCCAGTGCATCGGCAACAGCTTCGCGATGATGGAGTCACAGCTCGTGCTGGCCACCGTCGCGCAGCGCTACCGGCTGCGTGAGGCGCCCGGCTTCTCGTTGCAGCCCGAGTCACACCTGTCGCTGCGGCCCTACGGCGGACTGCCCATGCACCTGGAGCGCCGGAGTCCCGTGGCCCGCTCCTGAGGATTCAGGGAGGTACGACGGCCGCGCGCTGCACCTGGGACACCCCGGGCAGCGTGGGCGCGGGGTTGAGCGCTTGAATCAGCATCGCGCGCAGGGCCTGCGTGAGGTCCTCGCCCGGAGCGATCGCTCCAGCGGGCGCGCCCAGCAGCGGCGAGGGCACCTCCGTGCCCACCACCACGATGGGGATGCGGACCTCCCACGCCAGGTAGTGCGCCAGCTTCACCGCCGGCTCCGAGGAGTCCATCAACAACGCACCGATGGCGCCCGCGCTGAACGGACGCCACAAGGGACGCGCGGCCTCCGCGGGCGGCAGCACGCAGAAGTCCACGTTCAACACGTCACTGAGCTCCAGCCGCCCCAGCGTCCCGAAGCCGCTCTTCACCGCCGTCGGATCCGCGGACAGCGCCTCCAGCCCCGGCACCCTCGCCAGGATGCGCCGCGCCGCGGATGAACCGCTGCCGCACACGAACACCTTCGCCGTGGCCACCCGCGCGGGGGCCCGCGTGCGCAACAGGCGGCCTCGCAACGCGTGCACCTCCGCCGCGCCAATGAGGTCGCCCGCGCCCAGGTTCTGGCCTTCGCTCTCCGTCGGCCGCGCCACGCCCTTCTGGAGCAGCGTGGACAGCACGCCCAGCACCTCCATGTCCGTGGCGGGCGCCAGGTCCAGCACCTCGCCCAGGGCACGCGGCTGGCGCAGCAGCTCCATCACCTGCGCCGTCACCGGGTGCTGCGCTTCGGAAAGGTCCACCTCCGGCGCGAGCATCAGCCGCGTGTGACGCGGCGGCAGGTTCGGCAACAGCCGGTTCACCTCGTCCGACTGCCGCATGCCTTCAAGCAGCGCGTCGTCCATCGCGCGGTTGATGCGCGGCCGGGCCGCGTTCATGCCGGGCGTGAACGTGAAGTTGCCCTCCGTCCACGACAACAGCCGGAACAGCGCCTTCTCCCCTTCCACCCTCCCCAGCCGCGCGTTCACCGTGCGGCCATCAGAGACGGTGATCTCCCCGCGCTCCGAACCGCGCTCCAGCGACAGCCGGCCGTTGCGCTTGTTCATGCCCAATATCTGCATGAGGTCCGGGATGCTGAGCTGGCTGAGCGACCCTTCGATTTCCTGCTGCTCGCTCTTGAGGTCCTTGGCCGCTTCATTGCGCCGGAAGATGTGCTCGATGCGGCTGAGCACCTCGTCCAGGTTGAAGGGCTTGCGCAGCATGCCGTCGCGCGGGCCCCGCGCCCGGTCCGTGTCCATGCTGGACGTGGTGAGCACCACCGGGATGTCTTCGGTGCGCGGGTTGGTGCGAAGAATCTGCACGAACGTGCGCGCGTCCAGCAGCCGGCATGCCTCGTCGAAGAGCGTCAGGTCCGGATGCCGGAGCACCGCGACCTCCAGCGCCCGCGAGCCGTCCGGCGCGTAGTGCACCTGGTAGCCCTTGGTCCTGAGCGCCCGCGACAGCGCGCGCACGGAGTCGAGGTCGGGGTCTGCGATGAGGATCTTCCGCACCTGGGCCACGCTCTGGGCTCCGCTTCGTCAGTAGGGCTGCAGGTCGTATTCGGCCTGCAGCTTGGAGATGAGCCCGTCCACCACCGCGGTGTCCGAGGTGTGGAACCCCCACGTCGCGCCACGCCCGCGCCGCTGGATGAGCGCGTACGACGCACTCTCCGACAGCCAGAGGATGAACTCGTGGCGCGACACCCGCTCGTCGCCCTCCAGGAACACCGGCGTGAGCGCGGGATGTGACTCCAAATCCACGCGCCGGCCCAACAGGTAGATGCGCGACGACAGGTCCGGCGGCGCCTGCTCCAGGCCCACAGCCAACGGCAGGTCCGCGCGGATCTCCGGACCGCCCACGTAGAGCAGTCCGCGCGAGCCCGGGTCGCGCACCAGCTCGCGGGCAATCTCCACCTGGAGCTCGTCGAAGAGCACGTCCGCCACCTTGCCCCGACGGCTGGGTTCGGCCCGGTCGTCCGTGGGCAGGCGCGGGCTGTTGGGCGTGCCCAGCAGCAGGTCCACCTCGTCCCAGAACGGCAGCCCGTCCAGCATCAGCCGACGCTGGAGCGACGCGCGGCGCTCGTCCATCCGACGGCGGCAGCGGTGCACCAGCTCGTCGAAGTCCTCGCCGTCCTTGGGGAAGGTGCTCGCACCGCCCACCAGCGCCAGGGGCAGGCGCTGCTCCACGTCCTGCACCTCCGGCTCGTCGCGCACGGCCGCCACGGCGCGGCGCACGAACATCATCGCGCCGAAGAAGTCCGTCTCCGGCAGGAGCAGGTAGAACTCCTGGTCGCTCGCCTTCGCGATGACGTCCGAGTCGCGGATGATCTTGCTGAGCGCCTTGATGATGCCGCGCACCGCCTTCTTCGCCTCCGACGCCCCCAGCCGCACGCGCACCAGCGGCAGGTTGTCGATGCTGAAGGTGAGCAGCGAGAACGTGCGCCCGTACCGCCGCGCCTTGTAGATCTCCTTGGACGCGTAGTCGGTGAAGTAGCTCAGGTTGTACGCGGCCGTGTCGCGGTCGCGCAGGCCCAGGCGCTGGAGCGCGAGCAGCTTGCGGCCGTTCTTCACGCCCACCGCGGCGAAGTCCGCCAGCACCTTCGCGTCGCGCGTGTGCTCCGCGCGGAAGTCCCCGGTGAGCGGATCCGACAACTGCGCCAGCCCCATCACCTCGCCCGCGGCCACCAGCGGCACGTAGAGCACCGTGGAGCGCTCGTCGCGCGCGAGCCACGGCAGGGCTTCCCTGAGGCGCAGGGACAGCGGCCCCTCCGGGCTCATCTTCTCCGGCAGGAACTGCTTGTCGAGCAGCCCCCGGTACGAGCGCAGCCCCAGGTCCCCCCGGTCGTCCACCACCCACAGCGCGGCGCTCTGCGCGTCGCACACCGAACCCAGGTCCGCGATGACGCGCTCCTGGAGCCATTCCAAATCCGGATGGGACAACAGCTCCAGGCACCGCTGCTGGAGGTTGTGGAAGCGGGCGAACTCCAGGTTCTCATCCTGGAGCCGCGAGCGTTCGTGCCGCAGCTGGGCGCGCTCCATGGCGCGGTCCACCGCGAGCAGCAGGTCCGCCTCTTCGATGGGCTTGGTGAGGCAGTCCGCCACGCCCAGGCGCAGCGCGACCTCCGAGCCCTGCACGTCGGTGCGGTGGCTGACGAGGATGACCTCCTGCTCCGGATCGCGTTCCCGCAGGCGGGACGTGAGCGCGAAGCCGTCCACGCCGGGCATCACCACGTCGGTGAGGACCAGGTCGAACGTGGCCCGGGCCACCTCCTCCAGCGCGAGGGTGGCGTTCTCCACGGCGACCACGCGGTGCCCGCGCTGCGACAGCAGGTCCGTGGCGAGTTGTCGGAAGAACAGGTCGTCGTCGACGACGAGGATGGGACCAGCCACGGCGCTCGGGGGAGAAGGGAGGAAACGCGAAGGTTATCGGGCCCTTGGAAGGGCTACAACGCCTTCGAAGACGAAGGCGACCGGACCGCGCAGTCGGATGTCGGACAGGTCGTCCGGAACACGGATGCGCAGATCGCCGCCCGGCAGGGTGACGCGCAGCCAGGCATTGCCCGGCAGGCGCTTCGCCAGCACCGCCGCCACCGCGGAGGCGCACGCGCCCGTGCCGCAGGCCTGGGTGAGGCCACAGCCCCGCTCCCAGACGACGACGGTGAGGCCGTCCTCGTCCACGCGCACGAACTCCACGTTGGTGCGGTCCGGGAAGGCCGGGTGCCGCTCCAGGCCCGGCCCCAGGCGCTCGGCGTCCTCCAGGGGCTGATCCAGGAGCACCAGGTGCGGGTTGCCCATGTTCACGGCGGTGCCGCGCAGGTCCGGGTGTCCGGGCACGGGCGCGGCCACGAAGGGCTGCCCCGTCGTCCCCGAAGGCAGGTTCGCGGCCACCAGCCGCGCCGGGCCCATGGAGATGTCCACGCCCACCACCCCGCCGTCGCCATAGCCGGGCTCGCAGGTGAGCACGCCCGCCCCCGTCTCCACGTCGAGCAACGCGGGGTGTTCTCCGGATTGATCCACCAGATACTTCACCGCACAGCGCAGGCCGTTGCCGCACATCTCCGCGATGCTGCCGTCGGCGTTGTGGACGACCATGCGCGCCATCCCCCGGGTGGAGGGGAGGAGGGCCAGCACGCCGTCCGCGCCGATGCCCCGGCGCCGGTCGCACAGCCAGCGCGACTGTTCAGCGGTGATGTCCACGCCCGTGCGACGGCGGTCCAGGACGACGAAGTCGTTGCCCAGGCCGTGGTACTTGAAGATGCGTTCGCGTGCTTCCACGGGACCAAGTGTAGACGGCCGGCGTTATTCGCGCTCGCCGACCTTCTTGGGCGGGGTCGGAAGGTCCAGCGCGGGCATGGACCGGCGCGAGGACGTGGGGGCGGCGGGCCCGCTGGCGCGGCGCAGCTCGGCCAGCTCCGCCTCCCGGGCGGCCAGCTGGTCCTGCATGGTCTCCACGTGGGCCTGGAGGACCTCCATCTCGGCGGCCATCTCCAGCACGGCCTCGGGGGGCTGGCCGGACGAGGAGGCCTTCGACTCCTCCAGTGCCTGGACCAGCGTCTCGCGCTCCGTCTCCAGGGCTTCCAGCCGGGCCTGCTGTTCGCGGATCCGGGCGGTGAGCTGATCGCGTTCGGCGCGCTCGGCGTCCAGGATGCGCGCGGCGTCCAGGGCCGCTGTCTCCAGCGAGGTGGCGCGGCCCTCCAGGCGGACGCGGGCGGCCCGGGCGACCGTCAGGTCCGATTGGATGCGTTCGCGTTCGGAGGCCATGGCGGTGCGCTCGGTGTCGGCGCGGCGGGCCTGGGCCTCGGCGTCGGCGGCGGCCTGGGACAGGGCGGCCACGCGCGACTCCAGCGCGGCCTGTTCGGAGCGAGCGTCCGCGAGCGCCGTGGAGAGACGGGCCTCCAGGGCGGAGAGGGCTTCGCGCGTCTGGTCGCCGGCCTGCGCGAGGCGGGCTTCCAGTTCGGCTTGATGCGTCTGGGCGCGGGCCAGCGCTTCCGCGAGCCGGGCCTCGTGTTCCGCCCTTCCCGCCTCCGCCTGCGTGGTGAGGTCCGCGAGCCGGGCTTCCAGCTCCGCGCGCTCCGCCGCCGCATGGGCGGTGACTTCCGCGAGTCGCGCTTCCATGGCAGCCCGCTCCGTCCCCGCCTGAGCGGTGAGTTCGGAGAGGCGCACTTCCAGCTCCGCCTTGTCGGAGCCCGCGTTCGCGAGGGCTTCCGCGAGCCGCACTTCCAGCTCCGCCTTCTCCGAGCCGGCCTGCGAGGTGACTTCGGAGAGACGCACCTCCAGCTCCGCCTTGTCGGAGCCGGCGCTGGCGAGGCGCGCTTCCAGGTCGGTCTTCTCCTGCTCCGCGCGGGCGGAAATATCCGCGAGCCGGGCCTCGAACACGGCCTGTTCTTCCTGGGTGCGCGCGGCGACGGCGGCGAGCTCTGCCTCCAGTCGGGCCTGCTCGGTGCTCGCGAGCGAGAGCGCGTCCTGGGCCCCGCGAGCCTGGGCCGCGACCTCGGCTTCGCGTTCCTCCAGGGCCCGGGCGAGCTGCTGCTCCAGGGTGGAGGCGCGCGCGTTCTCGTTCCGCGCGGTCTCCGTGAGCCGGGCCGCGTCGGCGCGGGCGGTCTCCAGTTCGGCGCGCAGGGCTTCGAGTGCGGTCCGCTCTGCTTCGAGCGAGGACTCCAGGTTCGTGGCCTTGCCCGCGAAGCGCCGCGCGGTTTCCAGCTGCACCACGAGCAGCTCCGCGTGTTCGCGCGTGGCGGCGAGCCGGTCACTGGCGTCCGTCAACTCCGCTTCCAGCCGGCCGACCTGCTGTCCTCGTTCGTGCAGCGCGCCGTGGGCGCGTTGCAGCTCGGAGCCCAGGCGCATGAGTTCCTTTTGCGCGGCGCCCAGCTGCGCGGTGTCCCCGCGCACGGTCGCCAGTTCCTGTTCCCTCAGTGCGAGCTGTTCGCGCACCTCATCCAGGTCCTGCTGCTGACGCTCGGCCCGGGAGAGCGCGCCTTCCATCTGCGCTTCCATGGACACGCGCAGGGCACCGGCCTCGCGCAACTCCTGCTCGCGCGTGGACAGCGTTTCCATGAGGCGCGTTGCCCGGGCTTCGGCCTCGCGCGCTGCTTCCTGCGACTGGGCGCCTTCCTCGAACCGGGCCTCGGCGCTGCGACGGGCGGCCTCCGCCTGCGCGAGCGAATCCTCCAACGCCCCCAGGTTCGCGGTTTCGGCGGCGAGCCGGAACTCCACTTCCGTCAGCGAAGCTTCCAGTTCGGCGCGGCGCGCGGTCTCGGAGGCGGACCGCTTCTCCGCTGCCGCCAGCGCCTGCTCCAACGTGGAGAGTCGAGCGACCTCCGAGGCATACCGCGTCTCCGCATCCGCCAGCGCCTGCTCCAACGTGGAGAGTCGCGCGGTCTCAGAGCCCTGGCGGGTTTCAGCGTCCGTCAACGACGCTTCAAGCTCGGCGCGGCGCGCGACCTCTTCGGCATGGCGGGCTTCGGCGTCCGTCAACGACGCTTCAAGCTCGGCACGACGCGCGGCCTCCTCGGCGTGGCGCGCTTCGGCTTCCGTCAACGACGCTTCAAGCTCGGCACGACGCGCGGCCTCCTGCGCCTGTCGTGATTCTGCTTCCGCGAGCGACTGCTCCAACGAAGCGAGCCGCGTGGTTTCGGAGGCAAGCCGGGCCTCCGCGTCCGCGAGGGCCTGCTGCATCTCGGACAGGCGCGCGGCTTCGGCGGCGTATCGCGACCCGGTGTCCGACAGCGACGCTTCCAGTTCGGCACGGAGCGCGGTCTCGGTGGCCTGACGGGCCTCGGCTTCCGCCAGGCGCGCGCGCAGGGCTTGAGCCTCGACGCGCTCCTGTGTGAGCGACTGCTCCGCTTCGGACAAGCGCTCACGCTGCGCCGTGGACTCCCCGCGCAGGGTCTCCAGCTCCGCGCGAAGTGCGGCCACGGCCTCGCGTGCCTCCACGAGCGCGGCCTCGTCCTTCGCACGCGACTCGCGTTCGCGGGCCTCCTGCGTGCGGGCGTCGTCCAGCGAGGACAGCGCCTCCACTTCGGACCGTCGCGCCTCGGTGAGTTCCGCGCGCAGCTCCCGCAGCGCCAGGTCCTGGGCCGCCTGCGCCTGCTTCGCCTCCGCCAGCGCGGTGCGAGCCTCCACCAGGGCCTGTGCGCTCGCCTGGGCCTCTTCCGAAGCAGTCGCCAGGGCCTTCTCGTGCGACTGACGCAGGTCCAGCAGCGCGGATTCGTTCGCGCGCTGCGCCTCGGTGAAGGCGGCCTGGACCTCCGTCAGCGTCTGACGCGTGTGCTCGAACGCGGCCTCGGTGGACAGCCGCGCGGCGCGCGTCGTCGCCAGGTCCGCTTCCAGCTCACTCCGGGCTTCGAGGGTCGAGGCCAGCGACACCTCGACACGGGCCAGCACGGCACGCTCCTCATCGAGCGAGGCCTGAACCGAGGCGAGGGTTGCCCCGGCCTTCGTGCGCAGGGACCGCTCTTCCTCGATCGCCGTCGCGGACTCTTCCTTGAAGCGGGCGAGCGACTCCTCCAGGCGGACACGCTGCGCGCGCTCCTCCTCCAGGACCGTGCGAGCGACGCCCAGCGCGGCATCCAGCCGGAGCCGGTCCGCTTCCAGCGCGCTCTGCGCCTCGGACCACGAGGACTCCGACCCTTCCAGGCGCGTGCGGAGGGCGCGCTCGGCGTCCAGCGACTCCTGCACGCTCGCGAGGGCCACCTGCGCGCGGGCCTGCTGCTCGCGCTCCGACAGCAGCTGGGCCTGGGTGTCGGCGAGCGCCGCTTCCCAACGGGCGCCCCGCTCCTGTTCGGCGGTCAGCGACTCCTGCACCTGCGCCAGGGCCTGCCGCGCCGAACGCAGTTCATCCTGGGCGGAGCCCAGCGCCATCTCCACCTCTTGCCGCTGGGCGCGCTCCGTCGCGAGCGACTGTTCCACCGCGTCCAGCTTCGCCTGCGTGGCGTCGAGCGAGGCCTGCATCGAGGCCCGGGCCTGCTGCTCCCGCGCGAGGTCGTCCTGGATCAGCTTCGACAGGGCCTCCGCGTCGGACAGCTCCTGACGCACGGTCCGGAGGGCAGCCTCCAGCTCCGCGTTGCGACCCACGGCGTCTTCACGGGCCTGATTCGATTCCGCGAGCCGGGCACCGTGTTCCCACACCTCGCGGGCCAGGGCGTCGCGGGCCTCGGAGAGGGCCAGTCGCAGGGTCTCGCCTTCGGAGCGAGCCGCCTGGAGTTCCTGCGCGGCACGCGCCTCCGCTTCGGCGAGCGTGCGTTCCGCTTCGGCACGCGCATCCTGGAGTCCCTGCGCGAGCCGGGCGGCGGCCTCGGCGCGAACATCCGAGAGCACCTGCTCCGTCTGGCCGCTCGACTCGGCGCGGGCCTCCGCGAGCACCTGGGCCACCCGAGCATCCGCATCAGCACGGACCGCGGCCAGGGCCTGGGCCGCGCGGGCCTCCGCCTCCTCAAGGGAACGGGCCTGCTGGGCCTCCGTCTCCGCACGTACTTCCGCAACCGCACGGGCCTGCTCGGCCTCCGCCTCCGCACGCACTTCCGCGAGCGCACGGGCCTGCTGCGCCTCCGCGTCCGCGAGCACCTGGGCCACGCGGGCCTCAAGTGCACGAACCTGGGCCTCCGCCTCCGCACGCACTTGCGCGAGAGCACGGACCGCACGGGCCTCTGCCTCCTCAAGAGCCTGGGCCTGCTGGACCTCCGCCTCCGCGAGCGCTTCCGCGAGGGCACGGGCCGCGCGGGCCTCGACCTCCTCGATCTTCAGCCCTTCGAGAATCTCCGCGTCCGCAAGCGCCCGGGCTGACTCCGCCTGGGCCTCGGCCAGGGCCTGCGTCCACCGGGCCTCCGCGTCGGCGAGCGCCGCATCCCGCCCAGCCTGCGTCTCGGTCAGGGCGCTCGCACGTTGGGCCTCCGCTTCCGCCAGCGCACGCGAAAGCCGGGCCTCCGCGTCGGCCTGGGCCTCGGTGAGCACGCGCTGGCGCTCCGCCTCCGCTTCCTCCAACGCCCGCTCGACCGCCGCGGCCTCCTCCGCCCGGGCCCGCGCGAGGGCCTCCGTCAGCTCGGACTCCGCCGCCGCCAACGCCCGCGCGAGCCGCGCCTCCTCCTGCTCGCGGGCCTCCGCCAGCGCGCGTTCCTGCCGCCCATCCGCATCCGAGTGCGCGGCGGCCAGGGCGTTCGTCACCCGTTCGTTGGCCTCGGCGCGAGCCTCCGCCAGCGCATCCTCCAACCGCGCCTGCGCCTGGGCCCGCTCCGCGTCGATGGCCTGCACGAGCGCGGCCTCCACCCGGACGCGCTCCGTCTCCGCCGCCGCCAGCCGCTGCCCCGCCACATGCTGCGCGGACTCGACGCGCTTCTGCTCCGCCTCCAGCGTCTCCAGGCGCTGCTGCGCCGCGTGGAGCGCCTCTTCCAGGCGGGCCGCCAGCGCGCGCGCCGCCGCCTCGGACTGGGCCTGTCCTTCCAGGTCGCGCCGCAGCCGGCCTTCCGACTCGCGCGCGGAGATCAGCTCCGTCTCCAGCCCCCGCAGCGCGGCCTCGCGCTCCAACAGCCGCGCCTCCGCGTCCTTGCGAGCCCCGTCCGCCGAGTGCATCCGCTGCTGGGCATCCGCGAGCTCCCGCCGCGCCCGCGCCAGCTCCGCTTCCCTCACCGGCACCGAGTCGCCCGCCGCCCGCGCTTGGTCCTGCGCGCGCGCCAGCTCCGACTTCAGGTGCTCCACCGCCGCCAGCGCCGTGGAGTACTGCTCCGCGATGCGCAGCTCCCGCTCGCGCGCCGCCTCCGCCTGCCTGCGCCGGTCGTCGGCCCCGTCCTGCGCGCGCTCCGCCGCCAGCCGGTCGCGCTCCCAGTCGATGCGCAGCGCCCCCAGCTCGTCCTGGAGCGTGCGCAGATCCGTGTACGCCTGCGTCAGCCGCTCGCGAGCCTCATCCAGCGAGGCCGCCGTCTCCTCGCGCCGAGCCCGTTCCAGCCGCAGCGTCTCCTGCGCCGCCAGCGCCTGCACGCCCGCGTCCGCCTGCGCGCGCTGCGCGGCCTCCACCTCCAGCCGCTGCGCCGTCAGCCGCCGGTCCGCGTCCGCGATGCGCTCCGTCGCGACCTGCAACTCCAGCTCGCGCCGCCGCAGCCGGCTGCTCAGGTCGTCCCGCTCGCGCGCGGACTCCACCGTGCCCCGAGCGGTCTCCAGTTGCGCCGTCAGCCGCGCCATGTCCTGACGCGCGCCCTCCAGCGCCGGCTTGAGCGCGACGACCTCCGCCTCCCGGTCGCCCACCTCCGCGCGCAGCTTGGACACCGCGTCCTTCAACCTTCCGGCGCGCTCCTCCCACGTCTTCGCCCGGACGGCGATCTCATCCAGCTTGCCGCGCGTGAAGGCCAGCGGCTCCGGGGGCAGCTGCACCCACGTGGGGTCCACCACCCGCGCCGGCTCCAGGCCCGCCATCACCACGAAGTACGCCGCCTCGCTGTGCCGCACGAGCGAGCCGTCCACCTGCAACCCGTCCCCGCGCTCGAACGCGAGCTGGTAGCCCAGCACCGGCGACTGCGTGGCCACCTCCACATGCGGGAAGTGCGCCTTGAGCGCATCCAGGAGCTGCCCGTACATGGGCGGCACGTCCTCTTCCGGCTCCATCAACTGCGGCAGCGCAAGTCCCGCGATGTTGCGCAGGCCCCCCACCAGGAACCCCTGCCGCGCCACCAGCCGCGCCAGCTCCGCCAGCAACTGGGGCGCGCGCACGTAGGGCGCCAGGTCCGTCACCAGCACCAGGTCGAAGCTCGCCGGCTCCAGGTCGTCGTAGAGGTTCGCGCGGAACCTCAGCTGCGGGTGCGCATGGGCCTTCTGCGCCGCCTCCACCGCCGCCACGTCCGCGTCGCACGCGACCACCGTGCGAGCCCCCCGCTCCACCAGGAAACGCGCGCTCTCGCCCCCGGTGGAGGCCACGGCATCGACCTCCAGCACGCGACGGCGCGCGAACAGGCTCTCCGCGAAGATGTAGCGGGGCAGCAGCTCGCTGGGCCCCATCCGACGAAAGGTAGATTGCAAATGATGTTCCCGGGGGGCGGGAACTGTAGCCTCTGAGGCAGGGCCGTCCCAATTTCAGGGCGCTTACAAGCACGGGCGAAGTGCCCGTCCGACCGGAGGGCAGGCGACATGACCACGAATTCACCCCAGGGTTTCGGTTACCGGGCACGCCGCACCTTCACCCGCCTGCTCGTCTTCCTCGTCATCCTGGGCCTGGGCGGCGGCGTCGTCTTCCTCCTGGGCCAGCTCAACTCGCGCACCTTCACCCTGGTCCAGGAGAACGGCGAGCTGGTCGTCATGAAGGGCCGCGCCCTGCCCACCGGCGCCGCCGCCTACCGCCCCGGCGACCCGCGCCTCGCGGACGCCTATGCCCCGCTCCCGCTGGAAGGCCAGGACGTCACCCTGCTGTCACAGCAGAAGTTCACCGACCGCGACGACCTGGACCGCGCCCTGTTCCCCCTCCTGGAGACCCTGGCCCGCCCGCGCATCGCGTCCGGAGAGCCCCCGAAGGTGGAGCGCGGCCTCTACTACCTGCGCCGCGCGGAGAAGCTCTCCGGCATCACGGAGGAGCAGCGCCGCAGCCTCCAGTCCATGCTCACCGACGTCGCCTTCTACCAGGCCCGCCAGAAGCTGGAGGACGCCCGCCGGCTCGTCTCCGAGGGCCTCGCCCAGCTCAAGCTCGCCTCCGAAACGGAGAACCGCCACGCCCGCAGCGCCAACCAGATGCTGTCCACCGTGGGCCCCGCCGCCCGCGACCTGGAGGAGGCCCTGCGCCGCGCCGTCCACACCCAGAGCGGCCCGGACAACAGCCCTGTAGCACCGCCCCCCGCGCCGCGCCCCTCCACGCCCGCCTCCGGAGACACCTCGTTGCAGCCGTTTCCGGCCTCCCCAACCCCCGACGCCGGCCCCACGCCGTGATCTCCAGGGGTTGGGCGACCCCCTCCAAAACGCGCGGCTGGACCCTGCTTTCGTGACACGGAACTGTCCGCCGCCGAACGTCGAAACCGGCCCTGTTGAGTGATCATAGATTGCAAGCATCGATCCCACCGGCCGGGCAGGCTCCCACAGGATCTAGCGTTGACACACTGGGTCCCCCCCCATAGCTTGTGTCGGCCGCGCGGCTGCCCCCAGTTCCGGGTGGCCGCTCCCGCGACCTGGAGGCAGAGTGTTTTTATTGCGCGACGCCTGCTTCTGTCCGACAAATAGCTACATGTCGGCCTGTTGTTCCCAGGTCCCCGGGTTCTGATCGCAAGTCAGCGCCCGTCCCAAGCCCATCATTGATGCATTTGACCGGGGGCAGCCCGCCCCGCGCAGGACGGCGGTGTGCGTCCTGCTGGCTACGCCTTTGCCCGGAAGTGAGACGCCCTTGACCGTCCAGACGCCCCTGAAGCCTTCCGTCGTCGCCTCGCCGCCCCCCGACTCCGCCCCGACGGCCACCGCCGCCCCGGCCCCGTCGTCCGGCGGCGACTTCGCCACCACGATGCGGGTGAAGAAGCGCAACGGCACGGCGGAGCCCGTGGACCTCAACAAGATCGTCCGCGCGGTGGGCAAGTCCTGCGTGGGCCTGTCGCGCGTGGATGTGATGCGCGTGGCCACGAAGACCATCAGCGGCCTGTATGACGGCGCCACCACGCGGGAGCTGGACAGCCTGTCCATCCAGACCGCCGCAGCCCTCATCGTGGAGGAGCCCGAGTACGCCCGGCTCTCCGCGCGCCTCTTGTCCACCTTCATCCAGAAGGAGGTCAGCAACCAGGACATCCAGTCCTTCAGCCAGTCCGTCGCCGCAGGCCACAAGCACGGCCTCATCGCGGACCGCCTGCTGACCTTCGTCCAGGCCAACGCGCGCAAGCTCAACGCCGCCATCGACCCGGTCCGCAACGACCTGTTCGAGTACTTCGGCCTGCGCACCGTCTACGACCGCTACCTCTTGAAGAACCCGCAGACGCGCGAAGTCATCGAAACGCCGCAGGACTTCTTCCTGCGCGTGGCGTGCGCCATCTCCGGCGACAACGCGCGCGAGGCCATCGAGCTGTACCGGCTGTTCAGCTCGCTGGAGTACCTGCCCTCCTCCCCCACCCTGTTCAACTCCGGCACGCGCCACGAGCAGCTCTCCAGCTGCTTCCTCCTGGACTCGCCCTCGGACGAACTGGACGCCATCTACAAGAAGTATTCGGACATCGCGATGCTGTCCAAGTTCTCCGGCGGCATCGGCGTGGCGTACAGCCGCGTGCGCGCGCGGGGTTCGCTGATCAAGTCCACCAACGGCCACTCCAACGGCATCGTCCCCTGGCTCAAGACGCTGGACGCGTCCGTGGCGGCGGTGAACCAGGGCGGCAAGCGCAAGGGCGCGTGCTGCGTGTACCTGGAGACGTGGCACGCGGACATCGAGGACTTCCTCGAGCTGCGCGACAACACCGGCGACGAGGCCCGCCGCGCGCACAACCTGAACCTGGCCAACTGGGTGCCGGACCTCTTCATGCGCCGCGTGGAGGCCGACCAGGAGTGGAGCCTCTTCGACCCGAAGTTCGTCCCCCACCTCACCGACCTCTACGGCGACGCCTTCGAGAAGGCCTACGCGGAGGCCGAAGCGCAGGGCCAGGCCGTGCGCAAGGTGAAGGCGCGCGACCTGTACGCCCGGATGATGAAGGTGCTCGCCCAGACGGGCAACGGCTGGATGACCTTCAAGGACATCTCCAACCGCAAGAGCAACCAGACGGGCCAGCCCGGCAACGTCATCCACCTGTCCAACCTGTGCACCGAAATCCTGGAGGTCACGAGCCAGGGTGAGACGGCGGTGTGCAACCTGGGCTCGCTCAACCTGGGCCGGATGGTGAAGGACGGGAAGTTCGACTTCGACACGCTGCGCGCCAACGCCCAGCTGGCCATCAAGCAGCTCGACCGCGTCATCGACCTCAACTACTACCCCATCACCACCGCCGCGGACTCCAACCGCCGCTGGCGCCCGGTGGGCCTGGGCCTGATGGGCCTCCAGGACGTCTTCTTCCAGCTGCGCCTGCCCTTCGACTCCGTGGAGGCGCGCAACCTGTCCAAGAAGATCTCCGAGGAGATCTACTACGCCGCGCTCGTCACCTCCTCGGACCTCGCGGAGCAGTTCGGCGCGCACCCGTCCTTCCCTGAGACGCGTGCCGCGAAGGGCGAGCTCCAGTTCGACAGCTGGGGCGTCGTCCCGGAGGACACGCTGCGCTGGGACGCGCTGCGCTCGCGCATCATGAAGGTGGGCCTGCGCAACTCGCTGATGATCGCCATCGCGCCCACGGCCACCATCGCGTCCATCGCCGGCTGCTACGAGTGCATCGAGCCGCAGGTGTCCAACCTCTTCAAGCGCGAGACGCTGTCGGGCGACTTCCTCCAGGTGAACCGCTACCTGGTGCGCGACCTGCAGCAGCTGGGCCTGTGGAACGAGTCCACGCGCAACCGCATCAAGATGGCTGAAGGCAGCGTGCAGGACCTCACGGAGCTGCCGGAGGAGCTGCGCGCCATCTACCGCACCGCGTGGGAGGTCCCCATGCGCTCGCTGCTGGACATGGGCGCGGACCGCGGCGCCTTCATCGACCAGAGCCAGTCGCTCAACCTCTTCGTGGAGACGCCCAACATCGGGAAGCTGTCCTCGATGTACTTCTACGCGTGGCAGAAGGGGCTGAAGACCACGTATTACATGCGCTCGCGTCCGGCGACCCGCATCGCCAAGACGACCGTGAACCAGAGCGGGCAGACCTTCACCGCCGCCCCTACGCCCGCCCCCGTGCAGGCGGCAGCGCAGACCGTGACCGCGGAAGCCGAAGCGGTGGCGTGCTCGCTGGAGAACCCCGAGGCCTGCGAGGCGTGCCAGTAGTTCCGGCCGCGCCCCGTCGTCCCCTGCCCCACCCGTCGCCCGTGCCGTTCTTGTAAGGGAGCACCGAAGCCATGCTGCTGGATCCGGGAATGAACCTGACGCTGCGCCCCATGGCGTATCCCGTCTTCTTCGAGATGTACCGCAACGCCATCAAGAACACCTGGACGGTGGAGGAGATCGACTTCTCCACGGACCTGGTGGACCTGCGCTCGAAGATGACGGACGCGGAGCGTCACCTCATCCACCGGCTGGTGGCCTTCTTCGCCACGGGCGACTCCATCGTCGGCAACAACCTGGTGCTCAACCTCTACAAGCACCTGAACGCGCCCGAAGCGCGCATGTACCTGTCGCGCCAGCTCTATGAAGAGGCGCTGCACGTCCAGTTCTACCTGACGCTCCTGGACAGCTACATGCCGGACCCCGCCGAGCGCGCCAAGGCGTTCGCGGCGGTGGACAACATCCCGTCCATCCAGCGCAAGGCGCGCTTCTGCATGAAGTGGATGGACAGCATCCAGTCCATGGACCAGACGCGCTCCCGCTCGGACCGGCGTCAGTTCCTGCTGAACCTCATCTGCTTCGCGGGCTGCATCGAAGGCCTCTTCTTCTTCGCGGCCTTCGCCTACGTGTACTTCCTGCGCAGCAAGGGCCTGCTCAACGGCCTGGCCGCGGGCACCAACTGGGTGTTCCGCGACGAGAGCGCCCACATGGCGTTCGCGTTCGAAGCCATCCAGACGGTGCGCAAGGAGGAGCCGGAACTCTTCGACGCGAGCCTGGAGCGCGACGTGGTGCAGATGCTGCGTGAAGCCGTGGAGTGCGAGACGCAGTTCGCCCAGGACCTCTTGAGCGGCGGCGTGATGGGCCTGTCGGTGCAGGAGATGCGCGGCTACCTGGAGTACGTGGCCGACCAGCGCCTCCAGATGCTGGGCATGTCCCCCATCTTCCACACCAAGAACCCGCTGCACTTCATGGACCTGCAGGACGTGCAGGAGCTCACCAACTTCTTCGAGCGCCGCGTGTCGTCCTACCAGGTGGGCGTGGGCGTGGGCGCCGCGAACGACGTCGTCTTCGACGCCGCCTTCTAGCTTCCCCTTCCCCGCGTAGAAGAAAGCCGTGCCCCGCTTGATGCGAGGCACGGCTTTCGTGCGTCAGGCGCCTTCCAACGCGCGCTAGACGGGATTCTCGATGTCGCGCCCTGCCAGCCGCTGACGCCGCTCGGCTTCCAGCGACTGCTCCGCGCGCGCGGCGGAGATCTGCACCGCCGGCTGGTTCACCAGGCGGTACACCGCCGAGGCGAAGGCCGCGCCCAGCAGCGGCGCGATGATGAACATCCACAGCTGCCCCAGCGCGGCGCCCCCGGCGAAGAGCGCGGGCCCCAGGCTGC
This sequence comes from Corallococcus sp. CA047B, assembly GCF_003612065.1. Lineage (NCBI taxonomy): Bacteria > Pseudomonadati > Myxococcota > Myxococcia > Myxococcales > Myxococcaceae > Corallococcus > Corallococcus sp. CA047B. Next base: position 2,915 of record NZ_RAWD01000026.1, on the reverse strand, counting down.
GCGCCGGGTTCACCGACGTGTTGGTGATGGGGATGCCCACCAGGTGGATGAGCGTGAGCACCAGGCCAATGGCAAGGCCGGCGAAGCCCACCGGCGCGCGCGAGTCCGTGGCGCCCAGCACGGTCAGCACCAGCAGGAAGGTGAGCGCCACCTCCGCGAGGAAGGCCGCGCCACCGCCGTAGCCCTCCGGCGAAGCCGCGCCATAGCCGTTGCTCCCCAGCCCCTCCGCGCCCGCCGAGTACCCACCCGGCGCGCCCTTCGCGATGAGCAACACCAGCCCCGCCGCGAGGATGGCCCCCACGCACTGCGCGAGGATGTAGCCAGCGGCGTGTCGCTTGTCGAACTTGCCCGCCATCAGCAGGCCCACCGTCACCGCCGGGTTCACGTGACAGCCGGAGATGGGACCTACCGTGTAGACCATCGCGAGCAACGACAGTCCGAAGGCGAACGACACCCCCAGGAAGCCGATGCGGTCGCCCGCCAGCACCGCCGCCCCCACGCCGCCGAGCACCAGCACGAAGGTGCCCACGGCTTCCGCCAGGTACTTCTGCATCGCCTCTCCGCCCGGGGGTGCTGGCCGGGCGGCCCTCACTCGCTCTTCTCGCATGCGCAGCCTCCTCACGCAGTCAGGGGCCGCGCGACCCCGGGCCCTCTCCCAGGGAGCACAGGCCATCCCACGGCGTCATGGATGTCCCAGGAGATGCTGCGCACGCACACGCGCTCCACCACACGCTCGCGCGCCACACGGCCGGACTGCGGCGCATGGCGGGGGCCCCCGGCGTCCTGGAGCCCCCACCCCGCGGGGAGGGGCGCCCGGGCCTCCTGGCGGCCCCGTCCTTGCGGCTCAGGCGTTCTTCCACACCCCGACGAACGGCAGGTTCCGGTACTTCTCCCCGTAGTCCAGGCCGTACCCGACGACGAACTTGTCCTCGATGACGAAGCCCTTGTAGTCGATGTTCACCTTGGTGCGCGCGCGGGCGGGCTTCTCCAGCAGCGAGCACAGCTTCAGCGACGCGGGGTGGCGCGCCTGGAGGTTCTCCAGCAGGAACGTCATCGTGAGGCCCGTGTCGATGATGTCCTCGATGATGAGCAGGTGCTTGCCCGCCATGGGCTTGGACACGTCCGTGGTGATGCGCACCTCGCCCGTGGACTCCGTGCCGCCGTGGTAGCTGGACACGCCCAGGAACTCGAGCGTGAGCGGCAGGTCGATGGCGCGCGACAGGTCGATGGCGAAGTACGCGGAGCCCTTGAGCACGCAGATGAGCGTCAGCTCCTTGCCCTGGTAGTCGCGGGTAATCGCCGCGCCCAGCTCCTTCACGCGCGCCTGCACCGCTTCCTCGGAGATGAGGACATCGACATCCTTCTCGTGGAACGTCACCGGGAACTCCCTTGTCTACACATAGGCGTTGTTCATGATCTCCCCGAAGCCGCCGCCGCCGGGGACGATGTACTGCCGGTCATCCAGGCCCCGCTCCTTGTCCCAGAGCAGGCCCGGCTCGGTGCCGAACACCTCCGGCGGAGACAGGCCCCGGTCCAGCCGGAGCGCGTAGATGATGACGTCCGGGTGTTCCTTCGTCATCCGGCGCAGGTACTCCGGCGTGACGATGAGGTTCAACGTGATGATGCGCCGGGGCGTCCCGGGCACCTTCGTCTTGTAGAGCGAAATCGCCGTGGACAGGCTGCCGCCCGTGGCCCCCATGGGGTCCGGGAAGAGGACGAACGCATCATCGATGTCGCCGCCAATCTTCGCGCCGCCAATCTCCGAGCCCACCACCGCCTGGGCCGCGTCGATCATCCGGCTCATGATGATGTGGTCCTGGCGCACGAGCGACGGGTCCACCGTGAAGTTGAGCAGGTCGTACGTCACCTGCGACGGCAGCGTGCCCGCCCGAGCGATGTTCACCGTCACCACCCGCAGCTGCGGGTCCACCACCTCCCCCTGGTAGATGCCCAGGGGCGTGGAGTCGATCATCCGCGTGGGGATGGTGACCATCTTGCGCGGGAACTCCGCGTTGATGACCGTCTTCACCAGGTCCGCGTAGAGCTGCTCCACCAGCCGGTTGATCTGCGGCTGCAGCGTGCCCTTGGCGCACAGGGTGGCCAGCTGCGACAGGAGAAACGGATTTCCCACCAGATGGACGTGGGGCCCATAGTGGTGGGTCATCTCGTTCATCCGGAACGGCACGTTCGCGTACAGGGTGTCCCGCATCGGGCTTCAGCTCCAGGCGAAGAGAACAGTGGGCCGCCCCATCCACGGGGCAGTCCGCCAGGGATTCAGTCGAACAGCTTCAGCGTCTGCGGGGGGCTCGCCTCGGTGGGCTCGGGCACATGACACTTGCGGCACCGGGGCTCGTACTCGCCCGCCGCGCCCACCACCACCCGCTCCCCGCTTCCAATGATGCGCTGCGAGCGATTGGCCGGATTCCCACACACCGCGCAGATGGCCAGCTCCTTCGTCACGTATTCGGCCACCGCCATCAGCTGGGGCATCGGTTCGAAGGGGCGGCCCTGGTAGTCCTGGTCCAGCCCGGCGCAGATGACGCGCACGCCCTTCTGGGCGAGCGCTTCGCACACCTGCACCACTTCTCCGCCAAAGAACTGCACCTCGTCGATGCCCACCACCTGGATGTCGGATGGCAGGTGACGGAAAATTTCTTCAGCCCTTTCGACAGGGATGGACGTCAATTTCAACTGGCTGTGGCTCACCACCTGCGTCTCGTCGTACCGGGTGTCGATGCGCGGTTTGAACACGCGCACCTTCTGCCGGCCGTACAGCGCGCGCTTGACGCGGCGGATCAACTCCTCCGTCTTGCCGGAGAACATCGAGCCGCAGATGACCTCTATCCACCCGATATCTTTGGGAAACTGATGCAAGGCTGTCTCTTATACACGTCTGACGCTGCCGACGATCGCCA